>DATACQ010000241.1:0-3274 GCA_036258955.1 Binatia bacterium | reverse complement strand
AATGTCGCGAAAAATCTTCGCGCGCTGGGCTATCAGACCCTCATTGATGAGGAGATTTTGATACCCGTTTCGGAACACTTCACCTACATTGCCAAACGGGAAGGTTTTCCCATCGGTGCTCCGGTCGAGTACGATTACACGCAATATCAACACCAGGTTCCCGGCGGCATGATCTCCAACCTGCGCTTTCAACTACGTAAGGTCGGTATGGAGCACAAAATCGACGCTGCGCTTGCCGAAACCATGCAGGTGCGGGCGGAGCTCGGCTATCCGATCATGGTTACACCGCTTTCACAGTTTGTCGGCAGCCAAGCGGCGATCAATGTGATTGTCGGCGAGCGCTACAGAGAAGTCACCGATCAAATCATCCAATACGCTCTCGGCTACTGGGGCAAAGAGGGCGCCGAATTGATGGCTCCGGAAGTCAAAGCCAAGATCCTCGATCGCCCACGGGCGAAAGAGTGGGCCGCGCACCCGCCGCCGGAGCCGTCGGTTGCAGAGCTGCGCAAAAGAATGAACGCCGAACATGTCTCGGATGAAGATTTTCTACTACGCTGGAATCTCGAGGAACACGAGATTGCGGCGATGCGCGCCGCCGGCGCTCCCAAAGAGTATTTGAGCGCGCGCCAGCCGCTGGTCGGCTTGATTGATGCTCTGAGTAAACGCAAGAACTACCGTCAAATCCTGGTTCAGAAAGGTGAGATGGTGGTTTCGTTGAACCGCGGGCGGAGCGTCAACTAGTGCCACGCAACTTAGTCATTTCTCGGCGCGCCATTCAGTCCCGCCGAAGCAAGGTCATGCTGAGCCGCAGGCGAAGAATCTCGGCTTTCTAGTAAGGGCACGGCATGCCGTGCCCCTACAATCCGAGATGCTTCACTAGCGCTCAGCATGACATAAGCACACTTATGCGATTACGACACAGTCGCACACTTGGTAAGTTCTGGAGTCGTAATAGCTAGGTAGCGGCTTCCCAAGAGGAGCACGAGAAATGGATCGCTTTTTTTTTACCGCCGGCGCCCTAGCCGCATTCATCGCCGTAGCGCTGGGCGCGTTTGGCGCCCACTCGCTCAAAGACCGGCTTGGTCCGGAGCTGCTTAATATCTTCGAGACCGGCGTACGCTATCAAATGTACCACGCTCTCGGCTTGTTGGCTGTCGCTTGGGCAATCACGCGCTGGCCGGAAAAGAATCTTAACGCCGCGGGGTGGGCGTTCATCGTCGGCATCATTGTTTTTTCTGGCACTCTTTACTTGCTGAGCCTTACGGGCGTGCGCTGGCTGGGCGCCATCACGCCGCTGGGCGGCATCGCCTTTTTGATCGGCTGGGCTATTCTTGTCTGGTCGATTGGCCGCTAGAGCAGGCTGCTGAAAAAGACCCATATGCTTCGTTGCGCTCGATCGATTTCGCGTCAACGTACAAGAGTACGCTCCGCTCATCGCGCTTCGCACGCCTCGCCTCTGGGATCTTTTTGAGCAGCCTGCTTCAGCAGCCATTCCGAGGAGTAAGCCTCGTAGAGAGCGGACACACGAGTACAATGTCACGCCGACACGTGCAATTCTCGGCAGTGTGTATATTTTCCTCGATAATGGCGCTAGTACGTATGCTCGCCGTTCGCCTCAAGGGACTGGCCCATTGGCCGCGACCGGAGAGGCTTGCTCCTCGGACGAACCACGACCATTACTCCAACACTCCGTACTCCATCGCTCCATTCTTCCCACGTTGACTCTCCCATAGCCTTAACGTACTTTTGAAATTGTGATCGTCGGCGTTCCCAGAGAAGTCAAAACCGAAGAAAATCGGGTCGCCGTCACCCCAACGGGAGTTGCTGCTTTCGTTGCCCGCAATCATAAAGTCCTGGTAGAAAGCGGCGCCGGATCCGGCAGTGGTTTTACGGACCGCGCGTACCAAAACGCCGGCGCGACGCTTGTTGACCGGCCCGAGGACATCTGGTCGCAAGCCGACCTCATTATGAAGGTTAAAGAACCTCAGCCCGCGGAATTTCCGCTACTCCGACCGCGAACGATTTTATTTACGTATTTGCATCTCGCCGCCAACGAATCCGTCACCCGCGTTCTCCTGGAAAAAAAAGTCACCGCCATTGCCTATGAGACCATACAGCTCGAAGACGGCTCTTTGCCGCTGCTTGCTCCCATGAGCGAGATCGCCGGCCGCCTGTCGATTCAAGTCGGAGCCTGGTGTTTGCAGGCGGAGAACGGTGGGCGCGGCATTCTCTTGGGCGGCGCCTCAGGAGTGCGCCCGGCCAAAGTAGTCATATTGGGAGCCGGGATGTCGGGCACCGCTGCGTGCCAGGTCGCCGTCGGCATGGGCGCCTATGTCAGCATCTTGGATGTGAACCCCACGAAGCTTCGCTATGTGCATGATATTCTCGGCGGTCACGTGACGACTCTGATGTCTAACCGCGCCAATGTCGAAGAGGAAGTCGTAGAAGCGGATCTCGTAATCGGCTCCGTCTTGATTCCGGGCGCCCAGGCGCCAAAGCTCATGTCGCGCGCGCTGGTTAAAAGAATGAAATCCGGCGCTGCCTTCGTGGACATTTCTATCGACCAAGGCGGCTGCGCCGAGACCTCTCGTCCAACGACGCATCATCAGCCGATTTACACGGAAGAGGAAGTCGTCCATTATTGTGTGACCAATATGCCGGCCATTGTGCCCAACACGTCCACTTACGCCCTGACCAACTCGACTCTCTCCTACGGTTTGGAGCTCGCAAATCGCGGATTCCCACAGGCGCTTATGAGGAACAAGGTGTTGGCAAAAGGCCTAAATATCTACGATGGGAAGGTGACCCATGAAGGGGTGGCGACAGCGTTCAACCTTCGCCTCACTTCTTTAGAGGAGATTAAAGCGTGAGACTGGTAACGCGGGCGGACTTCGACGGGCTGGTGTGCGGCGCCTTGATTACAAAGTTTGAAAACATCGATTCGTACCTGTTCGTTGAGCCCAAATTCATGCAGGATGGTCTCGTGGAGGTTCGCAGCGGTGATATCATCGCGAACCTCCCCTACCATCCAAACTGCTCTCTGTGGTTCGACCACCATATAACGAATACTATGCCAGAGTTCGATCGTCCGGTGGTCCCCGGCAAAGGTGGGTTTCGACTGGCGCCCAGCGCCGCCCGCGTCGTGTACGAATATTACATCGAGCTTGCGAAGAATCGCGACCCGGCCTTGGGGGAACGGCGCGCCGCCAAAATCGAAGAGTTTCTGAGCACGGAAAGAATCAATTACCTTTTGCAGGAAGCGGATAAGATCGAT
>DATACQ010000240.1:0-2506 GCA_036258955.1 Binatia bacterium | reverse complement strand
ATCGGTCCAGAATAGAAACGCCCATGCAGCCGAGACACCCATGTACATAAACTGCGCGACCTGGATCACTTTGCGGCAGTCGTATCGGTCTGCCATAGCGCCAAAGTAGACGGCGAAAAGCAAGAACGGCGTCCAGTGACTGAGCACTGCGAAGCCGGCGAGCACCGGCGAGCGGAATTTTTCGAACAGCAACCAGTAGCTGATCACATGTTCTATGTTGTCCGCCATCATGGCGAGCATCGTGGCGACAAAATAGGCGCGAAAATCTTTATGTTGAAGCGCGGCGAAGGCGACTTTTTTTTCAGGACGCGGGAGCTGGTCCTGAGCACTAGGATGAGGTTTTGCCGTCATGCGTAGCACCGAATTTGAAAACAATTTCAAACAGTAACGAATATCGAAAAGCCGCGCAATCAAGACACCGCTTGGGCAATGATTGCTTTGGTCAGGTTGCTCTCTTCGGACGAAATGACAAAAATGACGTGACGGATGTTCTTGCCGGACGCGCAATGGGCGGTTAAGACTTGAAGAGACTATCCAAGCTCGCGGGTGCGGCGGCCGGAAAACGTGAACGCAAACAGGGCCACAGTCACGGCCATTAGAATCATCGAGCTCAAAGCCAAGGACCAGTGAATACCGATAAGCCCGCCGATCACCCCGACTGTTACCCCGCTAAAGGTGCGCAAGCCGTAAACTGACATGGAAAATAGCCCGATAAGCCGCCCGCGCAAATCCGCGGGCGCCTCAAGTTGCACGATCGTCTGCGCGATCGAATAAAAAGCCAGGTTCAAGGCTCCACCGCAGAACAGCAGAACCAGCGACACAGGATAACTGGTGGAGAACGCGAAAGCCATCATTGTCAGGCACCATAGGATCGCGCAGTTGATCGCCGACTTAACCGTCGGCGGCAACCACTCTTTGCCGTCCAGGGCGAAACCGCCGAACACCGACCCCGCTGCGTTCGCCGCAAGGAGCGCGCTATAAGCCACGTCCGCTTTTTCGGTGCCGAGATCGTGGGCGAATTCAGGCATCTGCGCTTGAAAAGCATTGCCGACGAATAACGAAGCCGCGCCGCCAAGTACGATCATGGTTACGATCGGACGATTCTGCGCAGTTTCTTTCAAGAGGCTGATGGCATCGCGCCATCGCAGCGCACGGCGCGCCGTGACACCATCGCGTAAATGGCCCGTGTACGGAACCACCACCAACCAGATCGTAAGCGGGAGATAGATGAGGGCATTAATTACCAGGCCGGCGGGAGCACCGAGCCACAGCATCAGTCCGCCGCCGACTGCGGGGCCAAATAGAATTCCCAGTTGCCGGCTGGTGGCGTTGAGCCGAACGGCGCTTGGCAAATCGTCCGCTCCGACAATGTCATGGATGAGAAGGATCTCAGCAGGCGTCCAGAAAACACCCGCCACTCCGTGTATGACGAGCAACAAGCAGGCGTGCCAGACTTCAATCGCGTTCGTGAAGAACAAAATTGCCCAAGCGGCCGACACTACCATGTACATGAGCTGGGCAATCTGGATAAGCTTGCGGCAGTCGTGACGATCGGCCAAGGCGCCGAAATAGACCGACAACAGCAAAAAAGGCGTCCAGTGGCTGATGACCGCAAAACCAGCGAGCACCGGCGAATGAAACTTTTGGAAAAGTAGCCAATAGCTGATCACATGCTCGATGTTATCCGCCATCATGGCGAGCATGGTAGTAACGAAGAAAAAACGGAAATCGCGGTGCTGTAGCGCCGCGAAAGCAACTCTTTTAGCGGGGCTCGGAATCGGATCGTGGAGCTTGACGTCTGGCTTTGCTGTCATGCATAGGGCCAAAATCGGGGATTAACCTCAGACACTAACGGATCTCGGAAAGCCGCGCAAACCTAAGGCATGCGGTTCTCGTTTCGGGTTTCGCGTTTGGGGTTTCGGGTTGGGAGCTCGAACACGAAACTCGGAACTCGAAACGGCGTATGCGCTTGCTTTCCTTCCCGCCTTTTGCCACAACCCAAGCAGTGCAATCCACGCGCGGGGCATTTCGCTGAAATCTTTTCTCCACCCTATCACCCAGCTTTTTTTCGGTTGGCGCATGGTTGGTTTGGTTTCCGCGCTGCGCGTTCTCGGTGGTGGTTTGCACAACTACGGCTTTACCGTCTTTTTCCTCCCGCTGAGCCAGGACTTGGGCTTGAGCCGCGCCGCCACTTCGCTGGCCTTTTCCTTGGCGCGCGTGGAAGGCGCCATCGAAGGGCCGTTCGTCGGCTATATCATCGACCGCTTTGGGCCGCGGCCGATGATTCTCGTCGCCGCGTTCCTGACCGGCATCGGCTACATCCTATTCGCCTGGGTCGATAGCTACACGTCTTTTCTAATCGTCTATCTTGGCATCATATCGCTCTCGTTTACGCCGGGTTTCGTGCACGCGCCGATGGCGGTGGGCAACACATGGTTCATTCGCTGGCGGGCGCGAGCCATGACGGTGATTAGCTCGGCGGTGCCCGTGGGCGGCATGTTGATTT
>DATACQ010000239.1:0-4970 GCA_036258955.1 Binatia bacterium | reverse complement strand
GTTTCCGGCGGCTTCGTCCACCTCTACACTGCACTCGACAATGGCTTGTTCGATAAGTACGGCATGAAATTCGAGAACATTTTTATCCGCGGCAGCGGTCCCAATCTTTCGGCGCTTTCGGGTGACGAGGTTCAATTTACCTACTGCGCCGCCGACGCAACGATTCCCGGATTGGCGGCGGGGATCGACGCGAAAATCATCGCGTCGCCCTTAGTTAAGCTTCCTTATGTGCTGGTGACGCGAAAAGAAGTCCGGCGCCCAGAAGACCTTAAGGGAAAGTCTCTGGGTATCGCGCGCGCGGGAGACTTGAGCGATCGGCTTTCACGCGCAGTGGTCAGAAAACTAGGATTGTCTGCCGACGCGGTCACGATCCGGCCCATCGGCGGCAGCCAAGGCGAGCGTTATCAGGCCATGGCGGCCGGTATTGTTCAAGGCGTCATCATCACGCCGCCACTCGATGTTCGCGCGAAAAACGAGGGCTTCAACGTGCTTTATCGCCTCATCGATCTAAATCTCCCGTTTGTCTACAGTAGCGTGCACACGAGCTATAAGATGCTGCGAGAGCGTCCCGAAATCGCCCAGCGCGTGGTTGCGGCTTTTGCCGAAATTGTCCACTTCGTCGAGAAAAATCCCGACAAGGCGAAAGCGTCCATCGCAAAAGCGATGCGCACTAAAGACCCCGAAGCGTTACAGTCCGCCTACGATGTATACGCCAAGGAAATCCTCGATCGTACCATGGTCGTTCCCGGCACAGCGGTAGCCGATGCGGTCGACCTTGCCCGCGAAAGCGGCACTGTCGTCAGACGAAAACCCGAAGAGATCTATGACAATAGTTTTGTCTACAACCTTGAGAAAAGTGGTTTTCTCAAGGAGATCTGGGGTAATGAACCATACCGGCGGTAGTCATGTCACGCCAGGCGCAACTAGATAAAAATAGAACTTTCACCACGAAGGTCGTGAAGAGCACGAAGTTGAAGAGTATAATTATTCGAACCCTTCGTGTCCTTCGTGTGCTTCGTGGTGAGGTTAAACTTTTCGTAGGGCGCGAAAACTTTCAACATAAAGGAGACAGCACATGCTGAGCGCGAAGGATCTCAAAGGAGCTTTAGCGATCATGCCGACGCCCGCCCGAGACGGCGCGGACCGGCTCGATGCGACAAATACAGTCGATCTCGACGAGACCGCCCGTCTTGCCGAAAGCTTGGTGCGCGACGGCGCCACCGGCATTATGGCATTGGGCACCATGGGCGAGTGCGCCACGACGTCACAGAGCGATTATGAAACCTTCGTCGATTGTCTGCTCAAGACCGTGCGCGGGCGAATTCCGACGTTTGTCGGCACGACGGCATTGAGCGGCCATGATGTCGCGCGGCGCATTAAGTTCGTTAAGGAGCGCGGTGCCACGGGCACACTTTTGGGAATTCCCATGTGGCAACCGGCGACGTTGGATATGGCGGTCAAGTTTTATGCGGATGTGGCGACCGCTTTTCCGGATTTCCCGATCATGGTCTACGCGAATCCGCGCGCCTTCCGCTTCCCGTTCGGCATTGATTTTTGGGGGGCGGTTGTTCAGAAAGCGCCTACAGTGATGTCGGCGAAATTTTCAAGCCGAGCGATCCTCAAAGAGGCGGTCGCAGTCACCAAAGGAAAAGTTAACTTCGTCCCGCCAGTGGGCATGGCGTACGAGTTCGCCCAAATCTCTCCGGAAACAGCCACAACGTGCTGGATCCCCGCCGTTGGACCGCAAATCGCGTTGGCGCTCATGGATGCGCTGGCCGCGAAAAACTCACAGCAGGCGAAAGCTGTCGCCGATGACATTGCGTGGGCCGTTGAGCCGCATCATGCGATCACCAGCTCCCAGGATGTCTTCGCCTCGTACAACATTCAAATGGAAAAAATCCTCATGGGCGCCTCCGGCTATTGCAAACCCGGTCCCATCCGGCCGCCCTATAATGTCATGCCAGATGACTTCGCCAGGGTCTCGCGTGAAAGCGGCGAGCGCTTTGCAAAACTCAGGGAGAAATATTCGAAGTTAGTGGGATAGTCCGGCGAGTAAGCCTGGTCCGATCGTCAGTCTCGGGTCCCGCATCTCGGGTTTTGATCTCAACCCAAGACTCTAGACACGGGACGCCAGACCACTCGCCATCCTTACTCCGGCTGTTTTGCGCCGAGCACAAACTGCCGTGGGTCGATAGCCATGCCCGCAACCCTTACTTCATAATGGAGATGCGGACCGGTGCTCTTTCCCCTGTTGCCAACTTCGGCGATCAGTTTTCCTTTGCGCACGCGCTCTCCTGGGCTGACTAGAATCTTGGAGAGATGGGCATAGTGCGTTTTGATCTGCTGGCCATGGTTCAAGATTACCGTCCCGCGCGGACCGTCTATCGATTCGACGATTGCATCTCCGGATGCATGGACCGGAGTTCCTATGGGATTGGGAATATCCAAGCCGGCGTGATACTGCATCTCGCCCGTCCAGGGAGACGGCCGCATGCCGACACCGGAGCTAACCCGCCCTTTAACCGGCCAGCCGGAAGGCAGCGCGGCGATCATCTGCTTAAGTTCCCCCTGCAGCGCTGTCAGCATCTCATGTATTTCGTCCCCCTCGGCAGATCGTTTACTTCCGTGCGGAAGGGCCGCGCGTATTCTTTCCCGCAACCCCTTCCACTGCGAGAGGGTTTCCTGGACTTCTATCACCCGTTCACGCAATACGGACAACTTTTCTTTTTGAGCCCGCGCGTTTGTGATGATCTCATCAACCTCCTGGCGCTGCGCTTCAAGATAATTGCTGAAAAGCAAAGCGCAGATTGACAAGCCTAATATACCCGCCAACATCAGTTCCCGAAGCCGTTGCGGACTAACTACGAAACGGCGCATGTGCGCGCCGCGAAGAACGAGGATCGAATAAGGATTATTCAAGACTTCCTCCTTCTTGCCGGCTCGTTTTACACAGTCCGTCGAACACCGCGCCCTCCTGCAACACCAGCACAGGCGTCACAATGTTGCCGAAAATCCTCGCGGTGGGGCTCAACTCAATGCGCTCGCGAGCGGTGATATTGCCTTTCACCTGCCCGCTAATAATACCTACGCTTACCTGAACTTCAGCCTCGAGATCGCCCTTCGCTCCCAAGAAAAGCGTGTCGGCTGTGAACAACTCTCCTTGGAATCTCCCGTTCATGGCTACTGTTCCGGCAAAAGACAAACGCCCCTCGGCCGCGCAGCCGTGATCGATCACCGAGGTCGCCGCATGATTGGAGTTTGAGCTCTTTTTCCAGAGTCGCATATCTCACCTTACCGTCTAAAATGTTTATTTATAGAAAGCGCGAGAAAGGCGCTTGGTTCGAAATCAGACGCGGGAGAAGTTTTCATCCAAAGCGGGCGCAACATCCATGCCACGGCGGCAGTTTGAGATCATGATGACACCGCGCGACATCAGCGCCCAGTCTGCGACAAGAATCTAAGAAATGACGAGTTTACTTACCTGGGCCCGGTGCGTTTATGTGCACTTTGCAGGCTGCCAGACACCCAAAGTGTCGCACTCGACAGCTCTGTTCCCGAATTCCGCAGTCGAAGCTGGTGCTGTCGCGAAATTCGCTTACACAGTGCAGGCAATCACTTTTGGGAAGCGGTTAGCTAGGTGCACGAGGCGACGTAATGAAAACGCAGAAGAGAAGACTGGTTCCCGCTTTCACGGGAATGACGAACACGTGGCTCTCCTGCATAGAAATTCTGGGACAGCACACTAGCAGAGCGTAAGGACGCAGTCTGGACTCGGCTCCGCCTAATGGGTAGAGATCGGGCTGCTTATTTCCCACCAGTTTCTGTCCGGATCGCTTAGGAGAAAAGATACCGACTCCCCGTTTTCTGTGATGCCTTTGAGTTCCGTCACGCCCACTTGTGCCCCGCCGTGTTTGAGACGGCGGTGCGCGTCGAGGAGAGCGGCGGGAGACTCGACGGCGATTGTGAAGCGTTGCAGGGGAGTGAGCGGCACGCGCAACTCAGGGGCGCGCTCCAGGCTGACGATGTACCAGGGCGTAGACGGGTGCTTGATATAGCCCGGTTTGACACTGGGCGACGGCGATACAACGTCGAGGCCAAGCACCTCGCGATAAAACTGCCGCGACCTGTCCAGATTAAGGCAGGTGATTGTGCCGTGCGTCAGAGCCTGCGGAATATAGCCTCTTCCGGGAAAGCGCTCCTGCGGCAAAGGAGTTTGCCAGGGGACCGAAACGTTTGCGCCCAGGCCCGCTTTGACGGCAAACTCGTAGGACTCGATCTCCCACGTATTCCCGCCAGGCTCGACGAAATGGACCGAATGCGCCAGGTGACGGTTTTGCAATTTGTCCACCTCGACCAAACCGTATTCGCTTTGCTTTGAGAGCAGGTATTCGCGGGCGTTATCCACTTCCTTGTTAGTCGCGACCCGCACCCCATAGTGATTCAAGCGCGGCTTTTCGGGCGCGTTCGGCCCTCCTTCATGGACGACCAGGAGCCAACCGGTGTTGGGATGTTTCATGATCACTATGCCGTCAGTCTCTCTTACGACTTCAAACGCGAGGAGGTCCTGTAGGATGGGTATCGTGTCCTTCAAGAAACGGCATTCGTAATGCCCATGCGTGAGCCCAACCGGTTTGATCATGAGAGCCTCCTGTTATCTCAGATGCTCGCCGATTTTACGGTTGTCATATTATACCCGTGGCGGACCCGGCAATATAGGCTAATGAATCCAAACATGCGCGTTCGAATTGTCGGCTAGGGGAAAAGGCTGCGGCCACAAATCATGAATTTTCCGCAGGTCGGGGCTATGCCGGTTGACCCGAGATGCAGACTATCTCGCGCTTTCCTGGACCTTACGGAGCAGGGTCATGTCTTCTAGATCATCCGGTGTGAACGGCTTCGCGACCTTCAGACTCTCGCGGTAAATTTCGATCTCCCGTTCCACAAGTTTGCGCGGCTTGGTGCCGTCTTTG
>DATACQ010000238.1:0-11738 GCA_036258955.1 Binatia bacterium | reverse complement strand
GCCGGCGTCTTTTCCGAGCCTCGCGCTGCCGGGTTTGTCGATGGCAGCAACCAATGCCATCCCCGCGGCTTGAGCGACTGCGCGCACCACCGCTGTGCCCATACGGCCGCCCGCGCCGCAGACGACGAGGTTGAGATTTTTTGCCATCGAAGCGAACGAAGTCGAAGAGGCGCGGCCGGCGATTTAATGGATCAAGCCGAATTCGACCATCGCCTGTTTGAGTTTCTCGAGATTGCCCTCGGCCATCGGCGTGAGCGGCAGGCGCAGTTCGCTGCTACATTTTCCCATCAGCGAAAGCGCGGTTTTGACGGGAATCGGATTGGTTTCGATAAACAGGCTGCGGATCAGCGGGATCAATTCAAATTGAAGCTGGCGAGCCTTTTCCCAGTTGCCGTTCAGGCAAGCCTCGGTAAGTTGCGCTGTCTGACGCGGCGCGATGTTGGCTACCGTTGAGATAACGCCCTTGCCGCCTAGCGCCATCAACGAGAAAACCAACGAATCCTCTCCGGAATACACCGCCAGTCGGTCGCCACAAAGCCGCATCACATCGATCGCTTGATCCACCGAACCGGTGGCTTCTTTCACGCCCGCGATGTTCTTGATATCCGCCATGCGCGCCAATGTCTCCGGTTCGATCTTGGAGCCGGTGCGGCCGGGAATATTGTAAACGATGATCGGTATGCCGACTTCTGAGGCCACCTTCCTGTAATGCTGATAGATACCTTCCTGGGTCGGGCGATTGTAATACGGTGAGATCATGAGGGCGCCGTCGGCGCCGGATTTCTCGGCACCACGGGTCAGGCGCACGCCTTCCGCGGTGGAGTTCGACCCCGTGCCGGCGATGACCGGCACTCGCTTATTGACGTTTTTGACCACGGCTTTGATAACCGCATCATGCTCCTCATGACTGAGGGTCGCCGATTCGCCGGTAGTGCCGCAGGGCACAATCCCATGGGTGCCGCTTTCGATGTGAAACTCGATCAAGCTTTCCAGGCTTTGCCAGTCAACTTTGCCGTCCTTAAAAGGCGTCACTAAGGCCACCATGGAACCTGTGAACATTAAGATCTCCTGCTAAATGGTAACCGTACCGCGAAAAACCTCTTCGGCTCCGCCAGTCATATAAACCCGGTTATCGTCACGCCACTCGATCAGCAAGTCCCCGCCTTTGAGATGAACCGTAAGTTCGCGCTCAGTCCTTCCGGTCATCACCCCAGCGACGCCCACCGCGCAAGCTCCCGTGCCGCAAGCCCAGGTCTCCCCGGCGCCACGCTCCCATACGCGCATGTTGACCTCAGCGGGGCTAACGACCTTGATAAATTCGGTATTGACCCGCTTCGGAAAGAACGGATGATGCTCGAAGCCCGGCCCGATCTTTTCCAGATTCAAAGAATCGATGTCGTCCAGATAAAGCACGCAGTGCGGGTTGCCCATGGAGACGCACGTGATCTCATAGGTTTTGCCGCCGACTGTCAGTGGATAGTTCTTGATCTCGCCATCGGCCTCCACAGGAATCTTTCGCCCCTCGATGATCGGCTCGCCCATATCTACTTCGACCTGCGTCCCGACGATCTTCGGCCTGATGATACCTGCGAGGGTTTCGACTTCTAGCTCCCGCTTGCGCGTGACACCGTGGTCATAGACGTACTTTGCAAAACAACGGATGCCGTTGCCGCACATCTCGACCTGGCTGCCATCTGCGTTGTAGATCTCCATCTTGAAATCGGCGACTTTGGAAGGATGCACGGTGAGCAGCTGATCGGCGCCAATGCCGAAGCGTCGATCGCAAAGTTTTTTCGCCAGCGATTCGAGATTGTGGACCGGGCTCTTCAGGCAATCGATAAAAACGAAGTCGTTGCCGGCCCCATGCATCTTGGTAAACTCTATCTCAGACATCATCTCTCCTGGAATATTGGAGTATTGGAGTGATGACTCCGACACCCCCTACTCCAGAACTCCACTACTCCATCACTCCATGCTCGCAGGACGTGTCTCATTGCAGGATCTGGGGGATCGCCTCTCCATTGATTAAATCGTCGAAGGTTTCCCGTTTTCGGATTACGTAGTACTTGTCTCCATCAACCAGAATCTCCGGCGGTTTCGGAAAAGAATTGTAGTTCGATGCCATAGTGAAGCCATAGGCGCCGGCGCTCATGATCGCGAGCAAATCCCCGCGCCTGGGACGCGCGACTTCGCGGTCCTTCGCGAAAAAGTCGCCGCTCTCGCAAATGGGACCGACGACATCGGCTACGATCTTTTCGCCGTTCCCCTGAATCACCGGCAGGATCGCCTGATACGAGCCGTACAACGCGGGCCGAATCAGATGGTTCATACCGCCGTCGACAATCACGAAGCTCTTCTCATCGGTATCTTTGATATACTGTACTTCCGTGAGAAAGACACCGGCATTGCCGACGATTACCCGCCCGGGCTCGAGAATGAGCGTCACGTCTAGTCCCGCAAGGCCGCGGATAATCGCATCCGCGTATTCCTGCGGCGACGGAGGCGTCTCGTCCTTGTAGCAGATGCCCAAGCCGCCGCCGAGATCAAGATAGCGAATCTCTGCGCCTTCTTTCCTGAGCGAGCCGACCAGCACTCGGTCCAGATATTCCCGCACCCGCGCAAGTGCATCGACGAACGGGGAAATGGAAGTGAGCTGCGAGCCAATGTGGCAGTCCACGCCCAGGACATCGAGGTGCGGCAAGGAAGCGGCCTTGCGATAGATCTCAACCGAGCGTTTGATCTCCACCCCAAATTTAGCTTTTTTCATTCCCGTGGAGATATAAGGATGGGTCTTCGGATCGACGTCGGGATTGATACGCAGGCTCACCGGAGCTTTTCTGCCGATGCTGCCGGCGATCTCGTTAAGCGTGCTCAATTCATGCTCGGATTCCACGTTAAACATGAGGATGCCGGCATCCAGCGCTTGTTCAATTTCTTCGCGTTTCTTTCCTACGCCGGAGAAGACAATCTTTTTCGGATCACCGCCGGCTTTGAGCGCCCGGAACAACTCGCCTCCAGAAACTATATCGAAGCCGCTGCCTTCGTTCGCGAATACTTTCAACAAGGCAATGTTGGAGTTCGCCTTGACCGAAAAGCAGACGATGTGAGGAACGGCGCTGAAAGCCTGATCGAATACGCCGAAGTGGCGCCTCAAAGTTGCCAGGCTATAGACGTAGGCCGGTGTGCCGACCTCTTCGGCGATTTTCCCTAGAGGCACGGCTTCGGCAAACATTTCTCCGTCACGGTATGCAAAATGGTGCATTAAGGTCCTCGCTTGACTTCGACTTCATTGGAAGGTGCGCTGAGTGAGCCGTCGCTGAGCTGTGAAGATACACGGTAGCGATACACGGCTTGGGGCAGCACTTCTTGATCGACGAAGCGATACTGTCTTTGTTTGATGAACTTCTCGTGGTCTTCGACAGGCACCGTCGTGAGTTGCCGGTACGGCACCGGGCAATCGAGACAACCCGGCTGAAGTTCCTTGCGAAAAATGACGAAGCTCGACAGGTCGTCGAGCTCTTTGCCGTCAATCGTTTCGGTCGGACGATTCCAGGTAAGAGTTACGCCGTTGGCACCGGTACGGGCGGTCAAGTTTCGGATGATCTGCGGCGTGACCAGCTCCGGTGCCCGGGGGTCGCCCTTCCTGCCGCACGCTGCGTTGAAGGAGGCCGCGCAAAGCAATAACACGACTGTAACCCGCTTCATCAGACGTCCAGCTCTTTGAGCCGCCGAACCACGCTCCCGCGGGCAGTGCCGCCCACGCCACCGCGCCGCTCCACCGCCGACTCCGCAGATAGGTAGCGATAGACACCCTTCTCTATGCGGGGCGAAAAGCGTTGCATCTCCGACAGCGGCAATTCCTCGATACGCCGGCCTGCCGCCACGCAATGCTGCACAATCCTGCCGGTCACCGAATGAGCGGAGCGAAACGGCAGCCCACGCTCGACGAGATAGTCCGCCAAATCGGTGGCGTTCATAAAGCCGTCGCGCGCCGCGTCCATCATGCGCTCTTTTCTGGCTTTCAAGCCCGCGATGATTTCCGCCGTAATAGCCACCGTGGCTTTGACGGTATCGACGGTATCGAAGAGCGGGATCTTATCTTCCTGCAAATCACGATTGTATGCGAGCGGCAGCCCTTTCATAATCGTGAGCATTCCCTGCAGATGGCCGAAGACCCTGCCGGTCTTTCCGCGGATTAACTCCGGGACGTCAGGATTCTTCTTCTGCGGCATCATTGAGCTGCCGGTACAGTATCCATCCGGCAATTCGACGAATCCAAACTCATGACTACACCACAGGACCAGCTCTTCCGCAAGGCGGCTCAAGTGCACGAATAGAATAGCGGAAGCTGATAGAAACTCGAGTATGAAATCCCGGTCGGCGACTGCATCCAGGCTGTTCTTGGACACCCGAGGAAAGCCGAGCAGTCTGGCTACATATTTCCGATCGATGGGAAACGTCGTTCCCGCCAGCGCGCCCGAACCTAGGGGCAACACGTTCACGCGCGCGAGGGATTCCGCAAAGCGCTCCCGATCTCGCTCGAACATCTCGAAATAGGCCAGCAAGTGATGCGAAAACAGCACAGGCTGGGCGCGCTGGAGGTGCGTATAGCCGGGCATGATGACGTCCAGATGCCGTTTGGCCGAGCGCGCCAGCTCGCGGCTGAGGGTGTCGAGCCCGGCAATGATGAGTCCTATCTCTTCGCGTAGGAACAATCGCATATCGAGAGCGACCTGGTCGTTGCGGCTCCGCGCGGTGTGCAGCTTGCCGCCGGCGGGGCCGATCTTTTCAGTCAAGCGCCGCTCGATATTCATATGAATGTCTTCGTCACTGCCTGAAAAGGGAAACACACCGCGCTCGATCTCACTTTGGATGGCCTTCAACCCGCTTACAATTCTACGCGCATCGCGAGCGGGGATAATGCGCTGGCGCGCCAGCATCTTGGCATGGGCGATGCTCCCGGCGATGTCATGGCGGTAAAGGCGGCGATCGACGTCAATGGAAGAAGTGAACGCTTCCACAGAAGCGGCGGTGTTAGTCCCAAATCGTCCGCCCCAGAGCTTTTTTGATTTGTTCCGCTTCGCGCCCTTCAATCTGTCAGCCTTCCAGCGAGCCCTTCTTCATCTTCTCGAATGAGACTGTTGCGCGAGTCATTCTGAAGCCGCAGGCGAAGAATCTGCAATTCGTGAGACTGGAAAAATCCGAGATGCTTCGCTTCGCTCAGCATGACATCAGCGCATTTTGCAAATCACCCGGTGGCCTCATTCGTGCCGGAAAGGAGGAGCTCTTTCTTAGTGTTTGAGTTGTTTGCGATTTTAGTTTCTGAGCTTGGTACTACTATCCTTCAAAGTTTCGCGCCTTCCGCAAATGTCACATCCCAAATTCGCCAATGACGAACAAATACGGTCTTACCACGAAGTGTTTCATGAGCTTACGCTCACCTCAAGAAAATGAAAATGCAGATCTCGTCATGCCGGCATGGATGGCCGGCATCCAGATCACAGGAAGCATCCGGAGACATCCATGTCAGCGTGGATTCCACCGCTCCATGCTGGAATGACGATGCGCGGTGTGGAGTTTCAATTTTGTGCCCTTTGAGTTCTTTGCGACTAAACCATCGGCGGGACGGCTATCGCCGTCCCTTGTTCGTGACCTTTGTGCCCCTTGGGGTTAATTTCTTTTTCTTTGATTAAGCTTTGCCGCTCTAGCGCTCTGTGGTGAAGGTCCTGTCCTCGTTTGGTTGCGGCTTTGCCGCTCTGCGCCCTTGCGGTGACGATTTGCCTTCAGCTCGCCTTACTCAACCGTTGCAGTCTCAGGCGCAAAGCGTTGAGCCGGATGAAGCCGTCCGCGTCCCCTTGGTGGTAAACTTGGTCTTCCTCAAAGGTAGCGATACTAGGGTCGTAGAGAGAAGAATCCGATCTCCGGCCGGTGACCAGGACATTGCCTTTGTAGAGCTTCAGGCGGGCGCGGCCGTTGACGTTGGCTTGTGCCGCATCGATGGCTTTTTGCAATACTTCGCGCTCCGGGGCGAACCAGTATCCGTAATAAATCATTTCCGCGTAACGCGGGATCAACGAATCGCGCAGCCGCAGCACTTCGCGGTCGAGGGTTATCGACTCGATGGCACGGTGCGCCGCATGCAGAATGGTCCCTCCCGGGGTTTCATAAACGCCACGCGACTTCATGCCGACATAGCGGTTCTCGACGATGTCGATCCGTCCTATCCCATGCTTGGCCCCCAAATCATTGACACGCGCCAGGAGGTTGGCAGGCGACAGCTTGCGGCCATCAATCGCTACCGGATCGCCGCGCAAGTAATCGATCTCGACATATTCGGGGCGAGCCGGCGCCCTTTCGACCGAGCGGCACCAGACAAACATATCCGCGGGCGGCTCTTTCCAGGGATCTTCCAGAATACCTCCTTCGTAGCTGATGTGAAAAAGATTTCTATCCGTACTGTAGGGCTTTGCTTTGGTGACCGGGACCGGGATGCCATGTTTGCGCGCGTACTCCATCAGCGAGCTGCGCGAGCTCAGGTCCCAGACCCGCCACGGAGCGATTACTTTTATACCGGGGCGCAACGCGTAATAGGTAAGCTCGAAACGTACTTGGTCATTGCCTTTGCCGGTGGCGCCGTGTGATACCGCGTCCGCGCGTTCCTTTAGCGCAACGTCGATTTGTGCCTTGGCGATCAGTGGCCGGGCAATGGACGTGCCCAAAAGGTACGAGCCTTCATAAACAGCATTGGCGCGCAACATCGGGAAGACGTAGGCTCTCACGAACTCTTCGCGTAAGTCGAGAACCACCGCCTTGCTCGCTCCTGTGCGCAGGGCCTTGCGCTTGATCGCCTGGAGGTCTTCACCCTGCCCGAGGTCTGCACAAAAAGCCACGACGTCGCAGCCGTAAGTATCCTTAAGCCATCGCAGGATGACCGAAGTATCGAGTCCGCCCGAGTAGGCCAAAACTACCTTCTTAGGATTCATGCGTCTTGTTTGAATACGGTCAGCCATCAGGATCATTGTCAGGCTACTGAAAGAGATTCAGAGGCAAGGCGCGCGATGATCGATGAGCGGAGGCGTACTCTTCTCGTACGTTGACGCGAGATCGATCGAGCCTAACGAAGCATATGAGTCTCTTTCAGCAGCCTGCTATTGCGTAAAGCCTTTGACGGTCGAGCGTCCAAAGCCCCGCAGCAGCCAGACCATCACCGCTTTTTGCACGTGGAGCCGGTTTTCAGCCTGATCGAAGACGATGGATTGCGGGCCTTCGAGAACTTCCTCCGTGATTTCTTGGCCCCGATGGGCCGGCAAACAATGCATCACCAGGGCTTCTTTTTTCGCCATCGAGAGCACTTGATCGTTCACTTGAAAACGTTTGAACACCCGCGCGCGCCTCGCAAATTCTTCTTCCTGTCCCATACTGGTCCACACATCCGTATAGATAACGTCCGCTTCGCTCGCCGCCTCTTTGACCGAATTGGTAATCGTGATACGCGCGCCATTCTGCCGCGCCCGCTGTTCAATGTCCGGATTGGGCTCATAGCCCTGCGGACAAGCGACAACAAAATCGATCGGCAGGATGGCGGCGGCCTCCATCCAGGAGTTCACCATGTTATTGCCATCCCCGACAAAGACGATTTTAAGCCCGTCCAGCTTTCCCCTGTGTTCGATCAAAGTCAGGCAGTCCGCCAGCACCTGACACGGATGCGATTCGTCAGTGAGCGCGTTGATGACCGGCACAGCCGCATTCTCGGCGATTTCCTCCAGCGTCTTCTGAGAAAACGTGCGCACGGTGATGATATCTACCCAGCGGCTCAGGCTGCGCGCGCAGTCGGCCGGCGTCTCGCGCACGCCGAGCTGAATCTCATTGAGACCGAGAAATATGGCGTGACCGCCGAGTTGGATCATGCCGGCTTCAAAGGTCACGCGTGTGCGCAAGCTTGGCTTTTCGAATATCATCGCCAAGCTCTTGTGCGCCAGCAAGGGATGAACCACGCCGCGCCGCTGTTTCGCCTTGAGTTGCTGGGCGAGCTTGAAAATACCCTCCATCTCCTCACGCGCGAGGCCGTTGAAGTTAAGCAGATCTCTCTTTGCCATTTTCGAGTAGGTTAGCCGAGATTACTGATACGTCGGGAAACCGCAAATAAAAGTAACGAGTCTCATGGCTCGCGTCTAGAGTCTCTTCTTGAGCTGAAGCGGAAACCCGGACTCCAGACCCGAGATAGCTTGCCGGCGACCGAAGAGAGGCTTGCTCCCGAAACGCAATCTTGTGAAAAACCGGACTACTGGCGCATCAGAACCTTTTCCAGAATGGCCAGTCCTCGTTCAACTTCCTTCGGGGTAATCGTAAGGGGCGGCGCGAAGCGTAGAACTTTTGAAGCGGTACAGTTGAGCAAGAGTCCCTCTTCCATGCACGCATCGACAATTTTAGATCCGTCAGTGTCCAACTCGAGGCCGAGGAGCAGCCCCTTGCCGCGAACGCCGCGCACGCACGACACGCGCGCGCGCAGGCGTTCAAAACCGTTGACGAAGAGTTTGCTCATCTTGGCGCAATTCTTGAGCACGCCGCCCTCGAGCAACGCATTCAAAACCGCCAACCCGGCGCTGCACGCAACCGGATTGCCGCCGAACGTCGAAGCGTGGCTTCCTGGCTTAAAACTTTTCGCGACGTCCTCCCGCGCCAGCATCGCACCGAGCGGTAAACCACCGCCCAGCGCCTTTGCCAAGGTCATAATATCGGGTGTAACGCCAAAATGCTCGTATCCGAAAAGCTTTCCCGTACGGCCCATGCCGGTCTGCACCTCGTCGAAAATCAAGAGCAGCCCGCGGCGATCGCACAGCTCGCGCAAGCCATGCAAGTAATACTCATCCGCGAGAATCACTCCGCCTTCCGCTTGAATGGGTTCAACGAGAATGCCGGCCGTTTTTTGCGGATCGATAGCCTCCTCGGCGGCTCTGAGATCGTTAAAAGGAATCTGGCGAAATCCCGTTGGCAGGGGATCATAGCCTGCGCGCACTTTCTCCTGGCCGGTGGCCGTCAGCGTTGCCAGTGTCCGACCGTGAAAGGAATTTTGCGCCGAAAGGATCTCGTATCTGCCGCCGAGATGCTCGCTGCCGTAGCGCCGCGCCAGTTTGATCGCCGCCTCATTGGCCTCGGCGCCGCTGTTACAAAAAAAAACGCGCTCGGCGAAAGAGTTGCGGCACAACTGCCGGGCCAGCTCCGATAGCGGTTGTATATGATACAAATTTGAAACGTGCACCAGCTTGCGCGACTGTTGCTGGATGGCACGGACGACGGCGGGATGGCAATGGCCTAAACTATTGACCGCAATGCCGGCGAGAAGGTCGAGGTACTCCTTGCCATCCGCGTCCCATACCCGTGCGCCCTTGCCGCGCACCAGCGCCATGGGATACCTGGTATAAGTCTGAGCAACATATTTGTCCGTGAGCTTGACGACATCGCGATTGTTCATCAATTACTTCCTCACCACCTCGGTTCCCACCCCCTCCTTGGTGAATATTTCGAGCAGGACCGCATGCTTCACCCGGCCATCGATGATATGCGTTTTACCGACGCCGCCTTTCAGCGCCTCGATGCAACATTCGACTTTCGGGATCATGCCCGCGCCCACAACGCCATCCTGAATCAGCTTGCGCGCTTGTTTTTCCGTGAGGGTGCTCAAAAGCTCGCTCTTCTTGTCCTTGACTCCTTCGACATCGGTCATAAGGATCAGCTTCTCGGCGTGCAGCGCCTCGGCGACTTCGCCGGCTACCAAATCCGCATTGATATTGTAGGTCTCGCCTTCAAGGCCAACCCCTACCGGAGCGATAACGGGGATGAACTTGTTGTCATCCAGGGAGTCGATGATCAAGGGATTGATGCCGACGATCTCGCCCACCATGCCGATGTCGATAATCTCCGGCGGCTTGCCGTTATCCGATACGGTGACATTCATTTTGCGGGCAAGAATCAAACCGCCGTCCTTGCCGCTCAAGCCTACGGCCATGCCGCCGTGTCGGTTGATCAGGTTGACGATCGCTTTATTGACCTTTCCGACCAGCACCATTTCAACAATATCCAGCGTCTCCTGGTCGGTAACCCGCATGCCGCGCACGTACCGGCTAGTAATGCCCATCTTATCGAGCACCTGATCGATCTGCGGCCCGCCGCCATGCACAATCACCGGGTTGATGCCGACGTACTTCAGCAGCACAATGTCTTGCGCGAAGCTTTCCTTCAATTCTTCATCGGCCATGGCGTGGCCGCCGTACTTGATGACAAAAGTCTTGCCATAGAAACGCCGAAAATAGGGCAGCGTTTCCATCAACACTTCCGCCTTGCTGATGAAGTTTTCCATCGACCGCCGGTTCCTCAGTTCACAGGATATACCGCGAGAGATCCTCGTTCTTCAAGATCGGTGTGAGCCGGTCGCGCACGTATTGCGCGTCAATGGCGATTTCTTTGCCGGGCATCTCCGGCGCGGTAAAGGAGATCTCGTCGAGCAGCCGCTCTAGAATCGTATGCAGACGGCGGGCGCCGATGTTTTCGGTTCGCTCGTTCACATCCGTAGCGATGCGGGCGATTTCCTGGACGGCGTCATCGGCAAAGGTCAGGCCCACTCCTTCGGTGTCGAGCAGCGCGGCATACTGCTTGAGCAAAGCATTTTTCGGCTCCGATAGAATTCGGATGAAGTCTTCCTGAGTGAGCGAACTCAATTCGACCCGAATGGGAAAACGGCCTTGAAACTCAGGAATTAAGTCGGAGGGTTTAGCGGTGTGAAAGGCGCCGGATGCAATGAATAGCACATGATCGGTTTTGACCATGCCGTATTTGGTGTTGACCGTGCAGCCTTCGACGATCGGCAAAAGGTCACGCTGGACGCCGCCGCGGGAGACATCCGGCCCGTGGGCCGCGTCACGGCCAGCGATCTTGTCGATCTCGTCAAGAAAAACGATGCCGGTCTGCTCGACCCGCCGCAGCGCCTCGCTTATGACCTTGTCCATGTCCACTAGGCGAGCGGCTTCTTCCTGGGTTAGAATTTCCAGCGCTTCGGGTATCTTGACCGTCTTTTTTTTGGTCTTTTTGGGCATCAGGTTGGAAAACATCTCTTTGAGATTGAATTCCATACCCTCCAAACCTTGGGGTGCCAGAACTTCGATCATCGGCATCGCCGATTGCGACATCTCGATTTCGACGAACCGCTCGTCCATTTTTCCGTCGCGAAGCATCTTTTTGAGCTTGTCGCGGGTGGCCTGCACACGCGCGGCGTCAAGCGCTTCACCTTCGATATTCGACGGCGGCAACAGCAAGTCCAGAACGCGCTCTTCCGCAAGGTCGCGAGCCTTGATCTCGACTTTTTGCTTTTCTTCTTCCTTCACCATGTTGACGGCGAGGTCCGTGAGGTCCCGGACGATCGATTCCACGTCGCGACCTACGTAACCTACTTCGGTAAATTTAGATGCTTCCACTTTAATAAACGGCGCCTGCGACAGCTTGGCTAATCGCCGCGAGATTTCAGTTTTGCCGACCCCGGTCGGGCCGATCATGATGATGTTCTTCGGCACGATCTCTTCGCGCAGATCGTCGGAAACCTGCTGGCGCCGCCAGCGGTTGCGCAGCGCGATCGCCACGGCCCGCTTGGCGTCGTGCTGCCCGACGATGTAGCGGTCGAGTTCGGCCACCACCTGCCTGGGCGTCAGCGCCCCCTCGGGATGCCGCACCTCTGGTGACATCTCTAG
>DATACQ010000237.1:0-6441 GCA_036258955.1 Binatia bacterium | reverse complement strand
GTCAAGCGCCGCTATGTCTCACCTAACTACCGACGTTCTGATCGTGGGAGCGGGCGGCGCCGGTATGTACGCCGCTATCGCCGCAGCGCACAATGGTGCATCTGTCCTGCTGGTGGACAAAAGCCAGGTGGGCCGCGGCGGCGCGACTGTGATGGCGCAGATGACGGTCGCCGCGGCACTGGGCCAGCAAGAGCCGGATTCGGTGGCCCTTCATCTGGAGGACACGGTGAAGGCCGGGCGCGGCCTGTGTAATGAACCTTTGGCCGCATTGCTGTGCGAGGAGGGACCGGCACGCATCATCGAGATGGAACAGTGGGGGACGCGCTGGGCTCGTGAACATGGCCACATCAAACAAGAGCACGCGCCCGGTCACAGCGTCAAACGCTGCTGCTATGTGGATTTTCTCAATACCGGCCCGGCTGTTGCCGCTACGCTGCGGCGCAAAGTGAGTGAGAGCTCGCAAATCCGCCGGGTGAGTAACCTCACGGTGATCGAAATCGCGGTGAAAGACCAGTGCGCTCTCGGCGCCATCGCGTTTGACCTTCGTGACGGGGAGTTCGTTACCATCGCAGCCAAAGCGGTCATTCTCGCCGCCGGCGGGTTGACCAAGCTCTACGCGCGTAACAGCGCATCCGCTAATATGGGCGGGGAAGCTTACGCGCTTGCGCTTCGCGCCGGCGCGGAGTTAAGCGATATGGAGTTTGTGCAGTTCTTCCCCATCGGTCACCTAGCGCCGCGACTTGTCGGCATGGACCCCATTATGTGGGACCCATTTCGTTACAAGCTGGGGGGCAAGTTGCTGAACGGAAAGTTCGAAGAGTTTATTGACCGCTACGGTAGTAGCGACTTCGGCAGATACAATGCTACTCGCGATGTCGCGGCCTACGCGATCTTGAAAGAAGTGGAAGCCGGTCGCGGTAGTCCGCACGGCGGGGCCTATCTCGACTTTCGCGAAATACCGCATACCAGCTTGCGCGCCGCTTTCGGCCCGGTGATCGACCGGCTACTGCGGAACGGAATTGATCTCAGCACGAGTGCCGTGGAAGTCGGTCCCATGGCGCATTATCACATGGGTGGGATTCGCGTCGATCCGAATATGGCGACGCAGGTTCACGGTCTCTATGCCGCAGGCGAAGCCGTTGGTGGAGCCAACGGAGCTAATCGCCTCTCGGGTAACGCCATTACTGAAGCGCTGGTGTTTGGTCACCGCGCTGGTTTATCTGCGGCGTCACTTTCGCGCAATCGGGAAAGTTTGCGCGATGCGCAGTGGGTGAAGGAAAAACGACGGGAGGTGCAGGCGCTTTTCGAGAATCGTGGCAACGGCCGGACCGCGCCAGCCAAGCTCCAGACCGAGTTGCAGGTGATCATGTGGAACCTAGCCGGCCCGTTTCGTACAGCCGCCAAGCTTTCCGCAGCTCTGGAGCGCATCAGGCACATACGCGACCGCGAGCTTGCGGAGGCAAAGATCGGGGACGCCAAATCTTACAACCTCGATATTCTCGATTGGTTCGAGCTGCGCGCGATGTTGTGCGCTGCCGAAACTGTCGGGTCTGCGGCTTTGTCCCGCCGCGAGAGCCGCGGCGCGCACCAGCGCGAAGATTTTCCTGAAAGCGACGATTCGTTTCGTAAAAATCAAATCCTCGAGCTTAGGGACGGCGAGCTTAGGTCCCGTTGGGCGGAGCCTGTGCATCTGCCAGCGGAGCGCGTCCATGACTGAGCGCTCGATCCAAAACGCGCTCGTGCGGGTTTGGCGTGGCGCGGTGCGCGCCCAGGGCCACTTTGACGATTTCGTCGTCCCCTACGAGGAGGGCATGTCAGTATTGGACGCGCTGCGTTGGATACGGAGCCATGCCGATAGCACCCTTGCAATCCGCTACAGCTGCATCAACGCGAACGCGTGCAAGACCTGCATGGCGCTGGTGAACGGCGAGATCGAATATACCTGCATCGCAAAGCTTACGCCGCAATTAACCATCCTCGAGCCGCTGCCGAAACGCCCGCTGATTCGGGATCTGGTGACGGATATCGTGCCTGAGGATGAGAGACTCTAACCGACTCAGATCGGGGTAACCCAGGGACAAACGGCTTCTAGCGCCTGAAGTGGGGTAGGACTTTGGCGGCGAACGCTTCGACGCTCTCTTCGTAGACTCTTCGTGCCGGGGTGAGCATTAGATGTTGCACCCCCGCGGCTTCCAGCTCTTCAACACGCTCGATGCATTCTTTGGCATTGCCGGCAATTGAGAAGCGATGGATAAGATAAGGGTTAACTAGGTCAGGATCGACACGCTCCTCCATCGGCTTCATGACATCAAAGCCGTTCATGAATCTTTTAACGCCTTCGATCTCTTCCGTGGGTACGGTCTCCAATGTGAAACGAAAATTGTGATGCGCGCGGTTGGCGATCCGGTTGCGGACGATCCTTCGCGCTTCATCGCCGTCATCTCGGACGCAGAGCATGCCCGCCGCGACAATCGAGACTTCGTTGGCTTCGCGTTTTGCCTGCGCACAGCCCTCGCCAATCTTCTGCCGGGCCCAGCTATAAACGCGCAGGTCGAATCCGGTGCCGAGGATCACGCCGTCAGCGCGGCGTCCCGCAAGCTGCAAACCTTTCGGGCCTTCCGCGGAAACGTAGATGGGCACGGGTCGGCTGATGTGAAACCCCAGGCTGATCTTGCCGGTGGAAAACTGAGCTGGGTAGCCCGCGACAAGCTGGCGGATCAGCTTGACTCCATTTTCAAACTCCTGCAGGGGTGTGGCTTTCAGGCCCTGGGAATACACCGGGCCGTCGCCGGTGCCGAGGCCCATGATAGCGCGGCCGTTGGAAATTTCATTGAGCGATGCCGCCGCCCCGGCGATAACCGTTGGATGGCGAAATACGATGTTGGTTACCGCGATGCCGAGTAGCAGCCGTCTAGTAATCATCGCGCAACTGGCGAGAGTCTGAAACGAGTCGATCGAACTCAGATGGCTTTCGCCAAGAAAGATGCCGTCGTACCCCAATTCCTCTGCGCGCAGAGCGCGCTTGTGGATCTCGTCGATCTGTTTGATGCCGCCGTGGACGCTGTGCAGGCTGAATTTCATAACGTAGGCACGAGCCGCGAGGCAACAGGCATTAGCGAGATAAATGCCAAAAAAGAAACGTTACTCTTAGCCTCGTGCTCTCTCTCTTTCGAAATTGCGCTCGGGTTGGAGGGATTGGCCTCTGTTCCCGGATAAAACGCGAGATCGCGAAAGGCGCAACTCGGGTGAGTCCGAGGAGTAAGCCTCATAGAGAGCCGACATAGGATACAAAGTTACGCCGACTCGTGCCGTGCTCGCGCAAAGCTGTTTTTCTCCTCACGGGTTGCGTCGTTCACCGTTCTCCTCAAGGCACTGACCCATTGGCTGCCCTTCGGTTTTACTCAGGGTGGTGAGCATGTCGAAAGACGACCCAGGAGGATTGATCCTCGGACGATCATGGATAACCCGGCTATTTTCATGTTGGGCGGGCAAGCGTGAGATCATGAATCAGTTCGTGATCAAAGTCCTCCCGCTATGGTTGCGGCTTGGCCGCTCTAGTTCCTTGCGGTTGGTTCTCCTGGTTTTACGGATGAAATTCCACCAAGCCGCACCCGGTTGCCCAGGGAACGACCGGCTCGTAAGCGAGCAGTTCGGCTTTCCAGCTTTGCACCGCGCCCGCCAAAGCGATCCAGGTCCTGATCTCGTGACCGCCGGAACCAGCCTCTTTATCGATTACCTCATGGGTGTATTCAGTCAGTGTGAGCCGTTCGGCGCCAGCGAGCGTTTCCAAGAACTTCTTATCGAAAGCAATATTGATTGTGCCGTGTTTGGCTTCGCCGGGCCAATGCGACAATCCGCCGGTGGCGAGTAGGGCGATGCGCTTCGGGCTTCGGTCCAAGGCGCTGCCGATTAATTGGCCCAAGGCAAAGCAGCGCTTCGCGCTTGGCATTGGGGCGGTCAAGGTGTTGATGATGATCGGGACAATGGGTGAGGCCAAATTGGGATTGAGGAAGTGCAGCGGCAAGAACGTAGCGTGATCCAATAACAGCTCGTCGGAAAAAACTGGATCAAAGCCGCTGTCCAAGCAGGTTTTGATGAGCTCGGCTGCGAGCTGTGCGTCGCCGCGTACGCGACCTTTGGGGATTCCGAGCCATTCTTCGATCGGCCCGTCGTAATGCTCAGCACGTCCGATACAGAAAGTAGGCATGCCATTTAGAAAAAAGTTAGCCCAGTGCTCCACTGTGAACGCGACAATCGCATCCGGCCGCGAAGCCGCTAGTCGCTCGCCGAGATCTCGATAGCAACTGAGGAACCTTTCGGCTTGTTCTTTGGGCGCGGCCTTGGTCCATGCGGTCATACCCGGAGCGTGGCTGGCGGCGCAGGCAAATACGATGGGCATGAGTCACTCCAGTCCTTTCAGCGCGTTTGCATACTCTTCATTAGAGACTCTGTTGAGCAAAGTAAACGGTCTTAACAGGAGGGAATGAACGCCCATTTGATAAAGCGCCCTGGTATCAACGTTCAAAATGGCTTGGGCCTCCGCTTCGGAGAGCTCGTAACCGTGAACGAACTTCATTGGGTCCTGGCGGTAGCGTTCGCGTCGATCCGGATCCCGGTTGATGTGATAAATTAGTTTTTGTAGCTGATACAGACTCATAGACCCTTACCTCTCGAACGAGCATGGTATCCGCGACTCAATCCAATTTGTAATGCAGCCAGGCGATTACCGTCTCGAATATCTTTGGAATCGCGCCCATGTGTCCACCGGGAAACAGCCGAATGGTCTTGGGCTCGCCGTGCTCCAACAATAAATAAAAATCGTCCAGAGGCACCTGTTTGTCCTCTTTGCCGTTGACGATGAGTAACGGGGCGCACGCCCCATCTAGCCATCCCTGATCGAGGAGGGAAAGGGCGGGCATCACCGCGCATAACTCATCGAAAGTTTTTTTTCCGAAAAGATTGGCGCGGGCTTCAATCAGGTCAAAGAGATACGAATCCGCGTGGCGCGAGCGTTCCTGCCACTCGGGCTGGAAAAAATAATGAACGCCGCCGCCCCAGTTAACCGCAGCGCGCACTCTTCCGGCTGCCACATGGGCAAGTTTGCTTGACCAGTAACCGCCGAAGCTGGCGCCGACTACGGCGATCTTTTCCGCCTGAACTTCGGGCCGATTGCAGAGATAGTCCAACGCTGTCGTATGCACGGCGTGCGCGTCAGGAGCCGCACGCACCGGGCACTCGCCCGTGCCTGGGCTGTCCATGATAAAGCAGCCCCACCCCTCTTTTACGAAGGCTTCTCCGAAAGAGTGGCGCTCTTCTTTCCAGTTATCGATGCCCCCCCAGTGCATGATCATCGGCGCCGGCAGCTTCTTCGGGAGGCGGAGGTGCCCCACAATCGGTCTCTCGGGGTTGTTGCCAAAGGGTATTGTAACTCGCTCAACGGGAACGTCGAAATATTTGGTAGCCGCGAGAAACATTTCGCGGGTTTTTTGATAGGCGTGGTGTTTTCCAGCCGTGCTTGGGAATGGGTGGCGGGCAATGCCATAGTAACCATAGGAAAGTAGAAACGCCTTCTTGGCTTGGGCCGCATTGCCCGCGTCTTCGGCCGCGCGGGCTTGTCGCTCCCAGCGCGCGCCAAGATCGTTCCATGCGGCTGCCCAAACTTCTCCTTCGAAACTGGACATCCTGGCCAAAGCCTCTTCGACCTCCTTAGGGTCTGCGTGAAGAAACGGCGCGCGACGGGCGACGCGGCCGCGGATATCGTTTTTGATTTCTTCAATCGTTCTTGGCTTGTCCATTGATGGTCCTCTTGCGTCGGCTATTTCCTATCAAAAGTTTGTCGCCAAGGAAAGTTTAAGCTCTCGTTCGTCTCAGTTGACGTTCGGCTTGTCCCATGTCATGCAGATATTTGGTTCTTCCTTTACAATCGAGGTTTTTCCGGTATAAATTTTCCAACCCGCTTCGGAGAAACTGATGGCTTTGATTATTGATGGCAAGGTAGTCGCCAGAGAAATTCAGAAGCATATCAAAGAGGAAGTTGAAGGGTTAGAACGGCGCTGGGGCATTTCTCCCGGTTTGGCTGTTGTGTTGGTTGGCGATGATCCGGGCTCGCAGCTCTACGTCAAGAACAAAGAGAAAGCGTGCAAGGAAGTCGGCATCAAATCTCATGAGCATTTTCTTCCCGCCACGTTTTCAGAAAGAGAGTTACTCTCTCTGGTTCACCAGCTTAATAAAGACAAAAATATCAACGGTATTCTCGTGCAGTTGCCTCTGCCCGCGCACATCCGGCCGGAGCGAATTTTGGAAGCGGTTTCGCCGTCCAAAGATGTTGACGGCTTTCATCCGGTGAATCAGGGTACATTGCTGCTCGGTGGCGACGGCTTTAAACCGTGTACGCCCATGGGCATCATAAAATTGCTGGAATCCATCGGCTGTGATCCCAAG
>DATACQ010000236.1:0-4565 GCA_036258955.1 Binatia bacterium | reverse complement strand
GCGTGCGCTTGGAGCCGTCGCGGTAAATGGACACCGCCTTGGCGCCCATGCGCCACGCGTCGATGTAGGCCTGCTGGATCTCCTCGACGGTCGCGTCCTTCGGCACGTTGACCGTCTTCGAGATCGCGCCCGACAGGAACGGCTGCACCGCGCCCATCATCTTGATGTGCCCCATGTAATGAATCGTCCGACTGCCCTTTTCGGATTTGAAGGCGCAATCGAAGACCGCCAGATCTTCGTCTTTGATGTAAGGCGCGCCCTCGATGGTTTCGTGCTCTTCGATGTATTCGACGATCTCTTGACTCTGCTTGACATCGTAGCCCAAGCGCTTTAGCGCGCGCGGCACGGTGTTGTTGATGATTTTAAGGAGGCCGCCGCCGACCAGCTTTTTGTATTTGATCAGCGCAATATCCGGCTCCACTCCAGTGGTGTCGCAATCCATCATGAACGCGATCGTGCCGGTGGGCGCGAGCACCGAGATCTGGGAGTTCTTCACGCCGTACTTTTCGGCCTCGGCGCAGGCGCCGTCCCAGGAGTCCCGCGCTGCCGCAAGCAAGTCCAAAGGCACATGGGACGATGGGATTCTGAGCGCATGGCCGCGGTGTTTGTTCAACACGCGCAGCATGGGCTGGCGGTTGGTTTCGTAGCCGGCGAACGCTCCTGTGGCCGCCGCCACCCTGGCGGACTGCCAATAAGCCTCGCCGGACATCAATGCTGTCACTGCGCCCGCATAGGCTCTGCCCGCGTCGGAATCGTAGGGCAGTCCCAACGACATCAGCAACGCCCCCAAATTCGCGTAACCCATGCCGAGCTCGCGGAACGCGTGGGCGTTGGCGCTGATTTCAGGCGTCGGGTACGAGGAATTATCGATAAGAATATCCTGCGCGAGAATGACAATGTCCACGGCGCGGCGAAAAGCTTCTGTGTCGAAAACGCCGTCATCGCGGAGAAACTTAAGCAGGTTGAGGGAAGCCAAGTTACATGCCGAATTATCGAGATGCATGTACTCGGAGCACGGGTTGGAAGCGTTGATCCGCGCAGTATTGGCGCAGGTATGCCAGTCATTGATCGTCGTGTCGTACTGCATGCCCGGGTCGCCGCAAAAATACGCGCTTTCAGAAATCATGCGCAGCAGATCCCGCGCCTTGTAGGTTTCGCAGGGCTCACCCGACTTGACATAGCGCGTCCGCCATTCCCCGTCCGTCTCGACGGCGCGCATAAAGTCATCGGAGACTCGTACGGAGTTGTTGGCGTTCTGGAAGAACACGCTGCCGTAGGCGGGCCCATCGAGGCTTGCATCATAGCCCGCTTCGATCAATGCCCAGGCCTTTTTCTCCTCCTCGACTTTACACTTGATGAACTCTTCGATGTCGGGGTGGTCGATATCCAACACCACCATCTTCGCGGCGCGGCGCGTCTTGCCGCCGGACTTGATAACGCCGGCGGAAGCATCGGCTGCCTTCATGAATGAGACCGGACCGGACGCCGTGCCGCCTCCGGCCAATTGCTCTTTCGAAGAGCGGATCTTTGACAAATTGACTCCGGAACCAGAACCGCCTTTAAAGATAATGCCCTCCTTGCGGTACCATTCCAGTATCGATTCCATGGTGTCTTCGACCGACAAGATGAAACAAGCGGAACACTGAGGCTTTTCTTCAATACCGCAGTTGAACCACACCGGGCTGTTAAAACAGGCCCTCTGGTGCAAAAGAATGTAAGTCAACTCGTCGGCAAACGCCCGCGCATCTTCTTCGGCGGCAAAGTACCCGTCTTTGCGGCCCCAATCGGCAATCGTGTTCACCACCCGGCCGATCATCTGGCGTACGCTGGTCTCGCGCTGGGGAGTGCCGAGCGGGCCGCGGAAATATTTCGAGACGACCACCTGGGTTGCCATCAAGGACCAGGATTTAGGGATTTCGACATGCGCTTGCTCAAAAACGACTTTGCCCTTCTCGTTAGTGATCGTCGCCGTGCGGTGCTCCCACTCCACTTCATCGTATGGGCTCACCCCGGAACGTGTGAAATAGCGCTCGATCTTCAAGCCATTCTTCGCCTCAGCAGCCTTCTGTTCCACCTGAATATCACTCGCGTGAGACCTTTTGCTCGCCATGGGAAACCCTCCTCTTTGCCCTTCGAAATCAATATATAGTGTTTAAAAAAACAGGTATGCGCAATATTTGGTATCTTGTAAGAGTAATTGTCACTTTTGTCAATTGATTTTTTTCCTCTGGTGATTTGTCATTACTTTTCGCCCACTTCTATGGAACACGGCGGGCAGCAAAAAGGAAGATTGTCCTAGAGGCGGGCCTAAAGTTCTGTTAAGTTCCCGAGGGGAAGCCGCCATGGCTAGGAAAAACGAACCTAAAAGGCAGTCAACCGAGCGGTTGGGAGATCTGCTTCAGCAGTCACTCAGCAGGTCCGAATTGGGAGAGCAACTTGAGGCATACGCGGTCTGGCCGGTATGGAACGAAGTCGTCGGCAAACCCGTGGCGATGAACGCGCAGCCGGAAAAAATTCGCAACGGAACTTTGTTCGTGAAAGTTTCAAGCCCCGTCTGGATGCAGCAACTACAGTTCATGAAAGACCTGATCGCGGAAAAATTAAATCAACGATTGCGTGCGGCTGTCGTAAAAAACATTTTTTTCTTCGTCGGCAGACTGAGCTCATCCGAGCCGGATGGAGCAGCCGACGCTGCGCAGTTGGCGCCGCAGCCGGCTAGCCGCGATCCGATTATCGACGAGCAGTTCCTCGATTCCCTACAAGACCCGGAGGTGCGCCAGGCTTTTAAACGACTACTGCGCAGTTACGCGCGCCGCAGACAAAACCCGCGTTAGAACCCGAAGCGACGGAACTTTAACTTTTGCGCTGGTTGTTGATTCCGCGCAGCATCGCCGCAATTTCGGCGCGGTAGCACTGCTCTTGGTCATACACGAACAGTGGCGCTTCTACGGTTATCTCGCTTTTGCCTTCTTTGACGCCCTCAACCAACAGTAACGATGCCTCGACGCCGCAGGATGAGTGCACCATTCGGAGTCGCTTGGGTTCGATGTCGACTGCACGCATGGAAGCAAGCACGTCGACGCAGCGAAAGGCTGGATAAATCAAAGCGAGCCGCCCTTTTCTCCTCAACAGAAACCCTCCGGCTTTCAGAAAGTGTCCGAGCTCCCCTTGGACTTCATGCCGCGCCACACGCTTTTCCGGATTTGGGCTTACCCGCCCGCTGAGGGGCGCGCGATACGGTGGATTGCACACAGCGACATCGAAGCTTGCTGCTTCACCGAGAGCGGCCGGCGCACGCACATCGCCGCTGCGCATGCTCACCCGATCTTGCAAAGCGTTAAGCGCAACGCTTCGACGCGCGCGTTCGAGCATCGCCGGCTGAATCTCCACGCCCACCACACGCGCCGTACGATATAGAAACGCGAGCATCAGTGTCACCGCGCCGTTTCCCGCGCCGAGATCGACGACTCTCGCGCGTTCTTTGACTTTCACGAAATGCGCCAGCAGCACCGCATCGAGAGAAAAACGATAACCCGAGCGGCTTTGATAAAGCTCGACTCCGCCGTCGAAAAGCGCATCGAGAGTTTCGTCAGGACCGAGGGTTCTGTGATTTTTCATCGATCAGCCATGTGCCTGTGCCCGATTTAGCGCGCGTCAATCCACCGCCTAACTCCATTGCGCCGCCTTTTCTCTTGTAGTTGCTGCCGTATTGCTTGAAAATGAGCAAAGTTTTCTTTAGCGTGACTCCAATACCGCGTGCCTATCCTCATGCTTTCCATCCTCGCTCTCATCGGCCGGTCTACTTCCCAGCGTCTCGCGGGCATCGGCAAGATGTTCTTGTTTTTGTTGTCAGCCTTCGCTTGGGCGGCGCGACCACCGCTGCGCCCGCGCCTGGTGATTCACCACATCCGGACCATTGGCGTAGAGTCGCTTTCGGTCATTCTTTTGTCCAGCGCGTTTACCGGTATGGTCATGGGACTTCAGTTTTACTATAGCCTGCGGCAGTTCAACGCCGAAAGCTATCTCGGGTCCGCCGTCGCGTTAAGCCTGCTGCGGGAACTCGGACCGGTCTTATCGGCGTTCATGGTGACCGGACGCACGGGCTCGGCGATGGCGGCGGAAATCGGCAGCATGAAAGTGACAGAGCAGATCGACGCGCTCTACTCTATGGCAGTGAACCCGGTGCAATACCTGGTTACGCCGCGCATTATCGCAGGACTTATCTCCATGCCGCTGCTGACCGCGATCTTCGACGTGGTCGGGATCTACGGCGCTTTTCTGGTCGGGGTCGGGCTGCTCGGTGTCAGCTCCGGCAGTTATTTTGCGGGCATGGAAACCAGCGTTGTTTTCGAAGACGTTTGGAGCGGTCTTCTAAAATCTCTCAGCTTCGGCCTTATCGTTACGTGGGTGTGCTGCTACAAAGGCTTCAATGCTCCACAAAGCGCCACCGGCGTTGGCCAGGCGACAACCGAGTCCGTGGTGCTTTGTTTCGTCCTGATTTTGATCTGGGACTATTTCATGACCGCCGTCATGCTCTAACAGGCTGCCAAAGAACGGTGCGCAGG
>DATACQ010000235.1:0-7251 GCA_036258955.1 Binatia bacterium | reverse complement strand
CAAGGATTGCCCTTCGCTGTCACTCCTGTTTGTTACAATCTGAAAACGCTTCTCGCCGTACGTGGATGCCAACACTTTGATCAGCGAGTAAGCATCGGTTAAGGAGGCCGGCTCGGGCGTAACCAGCACCACGATCTCCTGGGCGGCTGCGGCAAAATAGGTGGCGGCATCCGAGATGCCACTGCAGGTATCTACAAGAACGATGTCCACCTGCCGAACCAGAGCTTCCAACGCACTGTTTAAGACAAGTTTTTGCGCGCCGCTAAGAGCCGTCAGGCTCTGCACACCATTGGCGCCCGGCAGCAGCCATACTCCCTGCTTCGTCCTCAACACGATTTCGTCGAGTAGCGCTGCGCCGGAAAAGAAATCCTCGAGCGTAAGCACCGGCTTGGCACCGAACAGGAGATCGAGATTGGCGAGGCCCACATCCGCATCAATGGCCAACACCCGCCGGCCCTTGGCGGCCAATGTGGCGGCGAGGTTTGCTGTGACATTAGTTTTACCGACCCCGCCTTTCCCGCTCGCAATCGCTAACACAGGCGCTATCTCCGAGAATGTTCCGGGTCGCCGCGCCCGTGAGCGCGCCGGATAGGCGTTCTCCGGAAACTGCGGCCGGATCGTATCGATAAGTTCTCCGTCAATCATGGTGATCGCTCCCTGACACCAAAAGACTGGTTATAACCTCGGGTTTGGCAGCTTCGAGATCCCCTGCCATGTTTGGACCGACGGTGATGTATGATAGCGGATAGCCCGATCCCAACGCGGTGTTGATAAGCGGACCGAAGTGGCGGCACTCATCGAGCTTCGTGAAGAACAACGAGCTGAATTCCAGACGCTGATAACTCTTTACCCAGGCAGCCATGTCAGCGCCGTTAGTGGATGCAGTGAGCAGCAACGTCCGCCGCAATCCGGCCATCGCTTGCAGCATACCGTGCAACTCCCGCAGGCCCTTCTCATCCCGTGGTGTAACACCGGGGGTGTCCACGAGCACCAAGTCGCAATCCCCGAGGCGCTCCCAGGCTCTTTTTACTTCCTTGACGTCCGTCGCCGTTTCGTAGCGCGCGCCAAGGATGGTCGCGTAGAGCGCCAGGGGATCGCCGCTTGCGATCCGCCGGTGATCGAGATTGAGCCAACCAACACGTCTCTGGAGGCGCTGCCCTTCGAAAACCGTCAATTTGATGATGCTGGAGCTCTTGCCCACTCCAGTAGGGCCGATGAGCGCCAGCCGATCGACTTCATCCAGGATTTGTCCGCCGGTGGGTATCAAGCGAACCAGCGCATGATACGTTCGTTCTCGCTCGTCGGAACCCTCGCTGGCATGAATCGCTTCGTTCAGCCTGGCAATGATTTCAGGACTGAGGCCTTGCGCCACGAGCGACTTGAGAATGCGGTTCTTGTGATTGAGCCCCGGCGCGATCCAACTGAGCATCGAACGGAGCGCCGCCAGCTCCTCGCGCATGTCGCCGCCGCTTGTCGGCGACGTTTGCAGCGGCGCGATAAAACCGCTTTCGTCCGCGGAGAAGACGTCAGGACGTACCGGCGTCGAGGTTCTCTCCGGGAGCTGGTTTACGGCTGGGAGCGATTCCGACAATGCTAGAATCTCGATGCCGCCGCCGCTTTGCTCGGCCACAGCGCGCGTCTCGAGAATAAGAGCATCCGGTCCCAGCGAGCCGCGCACAGCGCGCAGCGCTGAGGGCATGTCCTTTCCCCAGAAGCGGCTAGGACTCATCGCTCCACCTGAGAACGCCCAAAGATTGGATTTTCACTCCGGCGGCGATTTCGTTGTGCGAGATCACGGCTATTTGCGGTAGATAGTGACTGATTAACTGGCGCAAGTGGCGTCTGACGCCGGCAGCCGTAAGAAACACTGGTAGAAGACCGCGCTTTCCAAAAACCTCGACGGCCTGTTGCACCGCCGTCATGATGCGCTGCGCCGCTTGCGGTTCGAGATTAATGCCCTCCTGCGCGCGCTCCCGGATCATCCGCTCGATCCTTGGGTCGATGGTCATGACCGGGATCAACCCCTCGGGGCCGCGAAAAGAGGCGGTGATCGTACGCGCTAACGCCTGGCGTACGTGTTCGGTGAGCTCATCGCTGTCTTTGCTGTTCGGCGCATAATCCGCAAGCGTCTCGACGATCGTTAATAGATCGCGAATCGGCACCTCTTCCCGCAGCAGATTTTGTAAGACCTTTTGAATCCCGCCCAAGCTCATGTGATGCGGGATCAACTCTTCGATGACTTTGGGGTGCTCCTTGGCCAATGCATCAAGTAGCTTTTGCACGTCCTGTCGGGTCAGCAGCTCGGGACCATGACGCTTCACCAGTTCCGAGATATGGGTCATCAGCACGGCTTCTGAGTCGACAACGGTGTAGCCCATAACCTCCGCGCGTTCTTTGTCGGCCGCAGATATCCAAAGCCCCGGAAGACCAAATGCGGGCTCCGTCGTCGGCTCACCGACTAAGCCGCCGTCATTTTGCGCACCACCCGCGGCATTCATGGCCATGAATCGGCCTGGTTTCAGCTCTCCCCTCCCTGCCTCTACACCCTTCACTCGAATGACGTATTCCTTGCTGCCCAGACGCAGATTGTCGCGGATATGGATCTGCGGCACTATGAATCCCTTTTCGGACAAGAACTGGCGACGGAGCGCCCGAACTCTCTCGACAACCGCGCCTTTTTCGCCGTCGACCAACGGGATCAGTTCGTAACCGACTTCCAACTCGAGTAAATCCACCGGCTGGGGCCGCGCCGGCTCCTCAGTGCTTTCAAGTTTGGCCGACTCGATCACGGGTTCGTCCATCTCTGGAGCTTTGTGGTTGGCGAGGGTATGAGCCAGTCCGCCAAAAGTTGCCGCGGCGAGAAGAAAAGGGATCGCCGGAAAACCCGGAACGAATGCAAAGAGCGCGAGAATGGCCGCGACCAACACGAGGACTTTGGCGTTCCAGAAAAGCTGCTTGGTAATCTCGGTTCCAAGCTCGCCACCGGAAGCCGTGCGCGTTACGACCATGCCCGCTGCGGTGGAGACAATGAGCGCTGGAAGCTGGCTAACCAAGCCGTCGCCGACACTGAGCAAACTGTAAAGCTGGGCAGCCGCGGCGGCATCCAAGCCTTTCTGCATCACGCCGACAAAAAATCCACCCAGCAAATTGACTGCTAGAATAATCAACCCCGCAACCGCATCGCCGCGCACGAACTTGGAAGCGCCGTCCATGGCTCCATAAAAGTCGCCTTCTTTCTGGATCCGCTGACGTCGTTGGCGCGCCTCCGCTTCGTTGATAATGCCGGCGTTGAGATCGGCATCGATGGCCATTTGCTTGCCCGGCATCGCATCGAGGGTGAAACGCGCCGCGACTTCGGCGATGCGCGTGGCGCCCTTGGTAATCACGATGAAATTGATAATCACCAGAATGGTGAAAACGATAAATCCTACGGCGTAGTTTCCGGCGACGACGAACTGGCCAAAGGCAGCGATGACGTGCCCCGCCGCTGATGCGCCGTCCTCGCCGCGCAACAGGATCAATCGCGTAGAAGCAACGTTAAGGGCAAGACGAGATAACGTAGCGAACAAGAGCACCGAAGGGAACGCGGAGAAATCTAAGGGCTCCTTGACGTGGAGCGAAACAATCAAAATAGTCAGCGACAGCGCCATGCTCATGACCAGCGCCAAATCGAGGAGAAAGGGCGGCACCGGCAAGACCATCATAATCACCACCCCGGTCAGACCGACCGCGGGCATAAGGTCAACGGCGCGCAAGTTCTTAGCTGTGTCGTGGGTAGGCATTTACGGTTTTGGACTAGCTCGGCTGCCGTTGCGCAGACGGTAAACGTACGCCAGCACGCCGGCAACCGCCCGGTAAAGTGATTCAGGAATTTCTCTTCCGATTTCGACCTGGCGATAAAGCAAACGGGCCAGCGCTTTATTTTCGACCACCGGAATACTCTTGGTGCGCGCGACCTCACGAATGCGTTCGGCGATAAAACCGGCGCCCTTTCCGAGCACCCGAGGTGCTTGCATCTCTTCGGCGCGATAGCGCAATGCAACCGCCAGATGAGTGGGGTTGGTGATGACCACATCCGCCTTTTCCACATCGCTCATCATTCGGCGGCGCGTCATCCTTTGACGCAGGCGTTTCAAATGCGATTTGAGCAGCGGGTCGCCTTCCTGCTCCCGGGTCTCTTCTTTGAGTTCCTGGCGACTCATGCGCATTTGTTTGCTGACCCGCCAGTGTTGGTAGAGGTAATCGCCAGCGGTCAGCGCAGCCATGGCGCCGATCATCCAGGCGCTAAGCGTACCTCCTTTGTCAGTCGCATGGGCGAGGATATCGGCCACGGACAGCGTGGGCAGCGAAACCAGGGCGGGCAATTTGGCGTAAAGGAAAACAGCCCCGATACACCCCAGAACTGCAATGAAAAGCGTCGCCTTGACGCTCTCGGCTAAGGAATCCAGGCTGAACAAGCGCGCGAAACCAGCCACTGGGCTGATGCGATTAAACTCCAGGCGCAGCGGCTGCGAAGCCATCACGAATCCGGTTTGGAGGAAACCCGAGGCCAATCCGCCCACGATGATGCCAGCGAAAACCGGTAACAGAATCGGTGCGAATAGAAGGCCGATTTCAAAAGACATGCTGACCATGTCTTCACTGCTGATTGGTTTGATACTTCCCGCCATCGTGAAAAATCCCGTCACACAGCGTCCCAAATTCTCGATGAACCGATCGCCGCTGAGCCTGAGCGCAAGCGCGATTGCTCCCAGAGTCGCAACGGGAATAAGAGTGCGTGACTTGGCGAACTGTCCCTGTTTGCGCCCCTCTTCGCGTCGTTTGGGCGTTGCCTCTTCGGACTTTTCCAGGTCGTCTTTGAATGCTTCTTCGGCCATCCCTTATGCTTTCCGCGCTGAAAACCGCCGCACTCAACCTACTCCGCCTGGCACGCCGATCATCAATGGCAAATGCCGCATGAAAAACCAGACGAAAGCCGGCATAGCTAAAATCAACAGCAGCAGCGCCAGGGCAAATTGGAGCGGCTGCGCTACCATGAATACGTTCATCTGCGGGATCGCCCTGCTTATAAGGCCGAGAATGATGTCGCTCAGCAGTAGACCGATCGTCACCGGCGCGCTGAGGCGCAGGGCAATAGAAAAGATTTCTCCTGCCGAAGACACCAGCCCCTGAAAGACGCGGAAGACAAATTTCTCGCCGGAAAGCGGGAAAACTTTGTAACTGGACCAGAGGGCGGTTACAAGAAGATGATGACCGTTCAGGGCAAAGAAAAGCAGTCCCGCAAGCAATTCAAAAAGCGTGCTGAAAAGACCGCTCTGGCCGCCCTCATGCGGATCCAAGAGTTGAATTAAACCCAGTCCCGATTTGAGCTCGATTTCTTGGCCGGCGAGGCGCATCGCGGAAAACATCAACTGGGCAAGCCAACCGAGCACAAGTCCCAGGAGAATCTCGCCAACGAGAGCAAAGAACACCGAGACGACGGTTATGCCGCCGACGAATGCCGCCGCGCCCGCAATTGGATACGTCGCGATCGCAAGAAACATGGAGATCCAGAGCCGCACAAGCCCGGGCACAACCCGGCTGCCCCAGAACGGCGCGCTGACCATCAGACCGCCGGCGCGGCCAAAGACTAATATGAACGTAACCGCTTCCGTCCAACCGCTGCTCAAGAGGTGTGTCAGTGGTCCCATGATTAGGCGCGTCAACCAATGATCGTCGGTAAATTGATGATAATGTCCCTTGTAAAGCTCACGTAGAACTGGACCATCCATGAGCCGAACAGCACCAAGGCCAGGAGCGTCGCCAAAACCTTAGGAACAAACACCAAGGTGAAGTCGTTGATTTGTGTGGTTGCCTGAAAAATGCTGACCGCCACCCCGGCAACTAGACCAAACAAAATGGCGGGGGCAGCGACTAAACCGCCAGCTTGTAAAGCGTTGCGTAAAATATCGATGAGCCCTTCGGGAGTCACGCAAAGCTCCTTACCAGCGAACCGACCAGCAGATTCCAGCCGTCTACCAGCACGAAGAGCACGAGCTTGAAAGGTAGAGAGATCAACACCGGCGGCAGAAACATCATGCCCATAGACATCAGGATTGCGGCGACGACGAGATCGAGAATTAGAAACGGTATGTAGATCATGAACGCCATCTGGAAAGCTGTCTTAAGTTCGGAGATCATGAACGCGGGGACTAGACTCGTCGGAGGAATCTGGGCGACATCGACGTCTTTACCGTCGATATTTTGCATGAACAGGGCGAGATCCGCCTTGCGCGTGTGTTTGAAGAGAAAATGTTGCAGGGGCTCCCAAGCGCGTTCCAAGGCCACAGCCGGCGCGATTTGCCGCTGATAGTACGGCGTCAGCGCGTCGGTTTCGATTTTTTGCCAAACCGGCGCCATCACATAGAACGAGATAAAGAGTGACAGCGCGATCACTATCTGATTCGAAGGCGATTGTTGCGTGCCTAAAGCTTGGCGCAAAAAAGAGAGTACCACGACGATGCGCGTAAACGACGTAAGCGTGATGAGCACAAGAGGGGCGACCGAAAGTAACGTCAAGAGCGTGAAGATCTCCACTACGGTGGAGACCTCAGTGCCCTTCAACGGATTAGTTAGGAGACTAAGCGAGGAGGCGTTCATGGAAGCGGAATCTGTGTTTTCATCACTTCGCCGGAAAGGGCCGTGGGTTCGCGCCTGATGAGCAACGTGACGCTTTGCGGCGTTACGCCTAATACGAGTGCTTCCCGGTCGAAGCGAACCAATGCGATCGAGGTCTCAGCCCCGAGCGAGACGCTCTCCAACAGCTGCAGCGATGCCTGTCCTGCCGGACGTCTCGGCAGGGAGAGCCGGTGCAATAACGATTGAACCAGGCGGGCGAAATCGGGTAACGCAGTTTTTGGTCGCGCTATGTGACGGTAGAGCCGGGCGGTCATGCAGCACCTACTGGATCAAGAATTCCTTGAAGTAAACGTTCGAGACCATCTTCTCGCCGATCGCCTCATTGATTTCCTCGTGCAAAGCCTTTCTCAGCTTTTCTTTACCTTCCGGATCGATCAGCTCCTCAATCTTACGCTCGGTAAGATACATGATAACGGCATGGCGGATTGGGCCGACAAACTCTTTGATCTTTTCTTTTTCGTGTGCGTCTTTAACTCCTAGGCTCAACGTCGTTCTGAGATAACGTCCCTGTCCCGAACTCGCCAGGTTGACGACGAACACGTCGAGATCGGCACCAACTTCGCTTTGCTGTTT
>DATACQ010000234.1:0-6650 GCA_036258955.1 Binatia bacterium | reverse complement strand
TTTCGAGCGCACCTGGTCGTAACCCAGTTTCTCCAGTTCATCATCGACGTAGAGCGTCACCCGCTTCATCACTTCAATGACTTTGCGCTCGCGCACTTTTTTATCCACGAACTGAGCGATGCCGGCTTTGCGCTCCAGAATCGCAATGGCCATGCAAAAGGGAATGCTGAATTTTCCTTCCAAAGCGGTCTTCGGCGTCGGATAAATCAATGCGTTCGGCACGTTCGAGTTGGTGCCCACTTCAACCTTCGCAATATCCTTGGCGCGAAGATCATGCTTTTTGATTAGATCAAGAATCAGGTCCTGGGCAGGATGCGAAAGCGACCCCGAAGGATATGGCTTGATCGAAATACCGGGATCTTCCATGAAGTACGGCCGCCCCAAGCGACCAGCGATCTTGCTTTCGTCAAACCCCCCGGCCATCGCGTTGAAGAAGCCGCGAGGGGCCTCGAGAATATTTGCCGCCGCGGTGTGCCCGGCCTGCGCGAGCAACGCCGCGGTAACGCCGTTTTCCGCCGCCCGACCTGCGTGCAGGGGTTTGGTCATAGTGCCAAAATTTTCCCGCAGGCCGGATGCCATACTCGCGGCCATTCCGACCGCGCTCAGCAAACTCTCCTCCTTCAGACGCAGTATCTTTCCCACCGCCATGGCGGCGCCGAGCCCGCCGATGGTCGCAGTGGAGTGAAAACCCGATTGATAGTGGCGCGGGTTGATGGCATCGGCAATGCGGCACTCGACCTCCACCCCAATGATATAGGCGAGCAGCAACTCCGCGCCGCGAATCTGCTCGCGCGCGCCAGCGGCAAGGGCGGCATTTAGTACAGGCGTTGTCGGATGGGTGAGCAGGCCGTAAACGGCTTCTTTCGAAGTCGATAATTGCGTATCGTCGTAATCCATGGCATGAGCGGACACGCCGTTGACGAGGGCTGCCAGCGGCACCGGCAGCTTGTGAGGCGTCCCGAAAACAGGAACTTCTTGCCGGCCGCCGAAGCTGCGTGCGTAGTTCAACGCTAGTCGCGTGCCTTCTTCCACCTGGCCGGCGAGCGCCACGCCGAGACCATCGAGGATGAAACCCTCTGCCAAACGGACCAAATCCGCATGAAAGTCGCGAGACCGAGTTCTAGTGACGAAGCGGGCAATTTCTTGTGTGACACCCATCGAATATCGGATATTTGCACAAGGGTGCAATAGCACAACTCCAAAGCGAGTGTCGATCGACATTGACACACGCTCGCGGCATGCGCTAGCTTGACCGCGAGGTGCTTGCCTATCAAATTGTCTGGAGTGATGCATCAGACCGGTGAGTTGACACCACCGCTCGTCCTGGAAGAATCTTCTCACCGGAACCTCTCATGAGCATTCGCCTTACCTCTGAAGAGATCGAACGCTACAGCCGGCAAATCTTGGTGCCGGATTTGGGCGGCAAAGGACAAATTCGCCTGCGGCAGGCACGCGTTTTAGTCGTTGGCGCTGGCGGGCTCGGATCGCCGGCAGCTTACTATCTGGCAGCAGCCGGAATAGGCACTTTGGGTTTGATCGATCCGGATCAGGTTGAGCTCTCGAACTTGCAACGGCAAATTCTTCATGGCACAGCGGACATCGGTCGCAAAAAAGTCGCATCCGCCCGAGCAAAGCTCACCGAGTTGAATCCCGGGGTTACCGTCAATAGCTACCCCGTCAGGCTCGAGAGCGAGAATGCTGCAGATATAGTAAAGGACTACGACTTTATACTCGACGGCAGTGATAACTTCGACACGAAATTCTTGGTTAACGATACCGCGGTAAAACTCGACATCCCTTTTTCTCATGCCGGCATCGTCAGGCTGCAAGGGCAAACCATGACGGTGATTCCCCACGAGACCGCTTGTTACCGTTGTTTTTTTAGCCAACCGCCGGCACTGGAGGAGCTTCTGAGCTGTCAGCAGGCGGGGATCCTCGGCGCCGTCGCAGGCACCATAGGCTCGATCCAAGCCACCGAGGCGATCAAATACATCGTCGGCTTTGATGAGGGCTTACTGACGGACCGGCTCCTGACCTACGACGCCAAAGCGATGAAGTTTCATAGTGTCGAAATCAGACGAGATCCCCAATGCGCCGCGTGCGGTCCATCGAACGCTTCAGCCGCCTACTAGCTGCGGCATCGGTTATGTAACCTACAAAGTAGCAAGCACGGGTGGAGCTTACTCGCGCTCAAACCCGAACGAGAGAAACAGGGCAAGTTCTTGCGAGCCGGACGCCGCGGTTCACCTTGAAACGCCGGGATCGAAGGGCTATTTTAAACGACCTGATCAAGAGCTCATTGAGGGAGGCAACCTATGGCCGTGCGAGTGAAGGTACCTACGCCGTTACGCAAGTTCACGCAAGGCGCCGATGAAGTGAACGCGCAGGGTAGCACGATGCGCGCGTTGGTGGAGGACTTAGACCGCAACTATCCTGGCATCAAAGAGCGCATCTGCGATGACAGCGGCAAAGTGCGCAGATTTGTCAATGTCTATGTTAACGGCGATGACATTCGTTTTTTGCAAAACCTTGAAACCAGTTTGAAAGACGGCGACAACATTTCCATTGTCCCGGCGATTGCGGGTGGACTATAGAACCACGCCATGGCAACTAGCTCTCCTAAGTTGCGGCTGGTACCGGCACCGCTCCGCGATCTCAAAAAGGTCGATTCGGTGCTCGACTTGATCGGTAACACGCCGCTACTGCAAATGCGCACGTTGACCGATGGGCTCTCACCGGAGGTGCGTGTCTTTGCAAAACTCGAGGGTCTAAATCCCGGGGGTTCGGTAAAGGATCGGCCCGCCTGGCGCATGATTCAGGAAGGACTGCATTCCGGTAAGCTACGAGCAGGAAAGACGATCATAGACTCGACGTCAGGCAACACCGGGATTGCCCTAGCCCTGATCGGCCGGGTTTTGGGTTATCCCGTCGAGTTGGTCGTACCCGCCAACGTCAGTATCGAACGCAGACAAATTCTGCAAGCTTACGGCGCTAACGTTACCTATAGCGATCCCATGGAAGGCTCAGACGGCGCCATTCGGCTGTGTCGCGAAGTTCTTGAGGCCAATCCGGGGAAGTATTTCAAACCGGACCAATATTTTAATCCGATGAATCCCCAAGCTCATTACGAGAACACGGGGCCGGAGATCATGCGTCAGACCAATGGCAAGATAACTCATTTTATCGCCGGCATAGGGACTGGCGGTACTATCATGGGTACCGGACGTTATCTAAAAGAGCTCAATCCGGCGATCAGAGTCATTGCAGTGGAACCGGACGACGCATTGCATGGCCTCGAGGGTCTAAAGCACATGGCCAGTTCTATCGTTCCCGGAATTTATCACGAGCAAGAGTTGGACGAGAAGATCAGCGTATCCACCGACGATGCTTACGCGATGGTGTATCGCCTGAGCCAGGAAGAAGGAGTGCTGGTGGGCCAATCATCAGGGGCAGCGATGTACGCGACACTAAAAATCGCGCGTAAGCTCGATACCGGAACTCTCGTGACCATCTTTCCCGATTTCGGCGACAAGTACCTGAGTACCAATCTTTGGGTTGGATGGCGCGACCGTATGGCCGTCGGCAATCTCAAGTTCTCGATCTAATGCAACAGGGGTGGAGTATCGCAAGTTCGGCTCAGCGCGCGTTAGCCGATATGGACAGTACTAACACACCGCCCTCATGCGGCGGCCCGCCCAAAATGAAGTTTCCACCATTATTCAGGCGAACAGTTGTCTCAAGCTGCGGCTTGTCGCCTTGTTTGAGCTGCACCCTGAGTCCGAGCTGATTGTTCGTAACTTCCTGGGGCCGAACTGTGAGGAGCCTTCCACCTGGAATCTCGAAATTGGCATTTCCTTGCCAACGCGCCGTTTGACTTTCCTCCTTTAGCAAACGGTAGGAGCGATAGTTCAAAGCCTTCAACTGCTTTTCCAACGGCGCCAAGCGGGCATCAAAATCGCTCCCTGTCTTGCTGGCGGCCACCGTGTGAATCGTGATCTGGACCGACTGGAAGTTTTTTTCAGCCGCAGTAACAGAGAGCACTACCCCAAAGCACGCAGCGAGACTAAAAAGCAGGGCCTTTGTCGACAGCTTCACCGGCATCCTCGTCTTCGGTATCCGGACTTTGATAAAGCCAGATCACCGTGGTTTTGCTCTCGTGCTCGCGTAGCAGCGCAACGTTTTGACCGTACGCATCGATCGATTCGACGACGGCGAAGTTATTACGCGGTGCTCCGATGGGCCACATAGCTGTAAATAGATCGAAGTATAGTACGCCTATCAGGAGTACGATGGCAGCAGGCACAGCCCACGCAAACGAGGGTGCGCTGAACGCATAAGTAATCCGTTCCAGCCATGGCACACGCGAGGCGGAGCTTTCCGCCTCGATTCTTTGCCGCACGTCACTCCACAATGGTGTCGCGCCCACGCTCTCCGCTTCAGCTTCCAGGACGGCTTTGATGGCGAAATCGAGTCTTGCCAACTGGCGTCGCTCTTCGGAGCAAGCAGCACAACTTTGAACGTGCGCGCGCACGATCTCCGCGCGTTGGCCCTTTAACTCACCATCGAGCCATGCCCCGATGGAGTCTTTGATTTCCGCGCAGACGGTCATAGAAACGCCCTTAGTTTTTCCTGTAACTTTCTTCGCGCATAATGAAGCCGGCTCATCACCGTGCCCTCCGAACAACCCAAGATCTCGCCGATGTCCTTGTAGGACAATCCTTCTAAGGTCCTTAACACTATCACCGCGCGGTGCTCGGGAGATAAATCGGCAATGGCTTGGCTCAGTTTTGCTCTTAATTGCTTCTCGTGAACGTCAGCAAAGGCATCCTTCGCCACCTCATTACGCTCTTGCAAGACACCGTCCATTGAATCCCGGAAATCCAAAGGGCTGCGCTTCAGCCGCCGCCGCGCATCAATAGCCATATTCACTGCGATGCGGTAAAGCCAGGTGTAAAAGGACGACTCACCGTGAAAGCTATTGATCTTGCGATACGCGCGAAAGAAGGTTTCCTGCGAGGCTTCCAACGCGTCTTCCCGATTACGCAGCAGGCCCAAAGTCACTAGGAAGACCTTTTGCTGGTATCGTGATACGAGTTCCTGAAAGCCGCTCATATCTCCGGCTTGACATCGCTGGACCAATTCCCAGTCGCTGATTTCGACCACACAGAGCCTGTTTTTTAGACGCCCTGCCAACAAAATTATTCAGTTAACCAAGAAGTTAGTTACGGAATCTTGCAATCCTAGCGCATTGCCCTACAATCCTGCTGATTCCCCGTAACTTCCTTCGTTGGGTCCCGACAATCTCAAGGAATTATTCATGCTAGTCCAGTGTCCAAAATGCAAGACGACTTACAAGGTTTCCGATGATGTCGTCAAAGGCGCCGCGCCGACTTTCCGCTGCTCGCGTTGCAAACACACTTTTGAAGTCCAACTGACGGAAGTCACGCCAGATGCTGCAGACCGGAACAGGCGCGTAGATGACAGTGGCGAACTGCTCTTTGCGTTCGAACCAGCTCCACCGGCAGAACCGGAGGAGCCGCGTGATGAGAATGCGCATGCCGCCGGCTCACCGGGTGCGCCTCCGCTGGGAGCCGTTCAAACCGTTCAGCCGGCGAGAGCAGCCGGTGCGGTTTCCAAATACACGCAGACGGTCGGGCGCCTCGAGCTGGACACTCAAGTCAGCGAACCTGGGAAAGAACCCCGCGCAATAGGCGAGCCGCCCCGCGAAGCGGTTGATAAAGTTTTAAATATCGCGCCCTATCGGGAGCAACGAGCATCGGTGATGCCTTTTTTGACGCTGTTTGGTTTGCTCGTTTTGCTCTCGGCCTTCGTCCTGGCCTACCAAAAAAACTACCCTGCGGCCTCGGAAGGCTGGCTCGCGAATATCCCTCTGCTCGGGCCGTCAGTGGTACGTAACGATCACCTGAAAAACGGCGTCTTGCTCAAGTCCATGGAAACGAAATTCCAGGTCCTTCAAGGAAATCGCGAGGCCGTCGTGCTAACCGGAGTTGCAGTGAATCAAAACCCGGTCATGATTCGCAACGTTCAGCTTTCCGGACAGCTGTTCGATCATGAAGGAAAGGAAATCGAACGGCAGACGATGTGGATAGGAAACGCCATTTCATCACAAATCATTCGCGGCATGACCGCTCAAGATGTGATCGACCTCCAGCGCTTGAAGCCGTTAAAAACGTTCGAAATTCCACCCGGGGATTCGGTACCCTTCGCAATTGTCTTTTTGCGCCCGGGAAAATCACTCAAGGACGCCCGCTGCGAAGTATTATCTGTTGAAGCCGTTTAGATCGAGTTGTCAGCAGTTTAAAAGAAGGCCCCGCAAGCTTTCGCCGTCGGCATGCTGGGTCGAAGGTCGCTCATCACAATCCTGATCCTCCATCTTCGATCCTCAGGATCGTTATTTTTTCTCGTGCCGCTTTGCACTTTCATCGGCCGGCGTGATATCGATTTCGTCCGGCTCATGCAGCGCCTTCTTGAATCTCTTAATCGCGGCACCGAAGCTTTCACCAAGATCAGGCAACCGCCGGTAAAAAATCAGTACCACCAGCGCCAAAACGACTAGCAACTCTCCGATACCCAATCCGAACATCACTGTCCTCCAATCGACCCGCGCCGCGCGCGAGCGCCTTGATCCC
>DATACQ010000233.1:0-5992 GCA_036258955.1 Binatia bacterium | reverse complement strand
CTTCCCATACGAGGGAAAATCGATCTGGACAGAATCACGTGATCTAATTCGCATGCCTAGATGTCCGAGCGGTCGAGCTGGAGTGGGGTGCATGAACGTAATTGAACCCGGATTCCGCAGTTGGCCCTGATCGAGAGGAGCAAGCCTGCGTAGCGAAGACAATAGATTCTGCCTCTGACCGGACGTCGATCAGCGGTGCTTGTGCTCTGCGAAAAACTCTATAAACGATCCACAGCGAAAAGGGCGAAAATGACTTCGAAACTGCACGCTTGAATGTCTTTGCTACTGCAGGCTCGCCCTTCGCTCTCGCGGTAGCTAGGTTCAAACTGCAGAATCCGGGTTGAAATCTCTTGATTCCGGGTGACCGCAGCAACGAGCAGTCACCGACCGTTCGATGATCCATCATTTTTTGGCCGGTTCAATTTTGGGGCGTAGTTCTCAATACCTTTCCATAACGGGAACTCGCCGGCCGCTATTTGCCGAGATTACGATCACCGCAAGCGCCACGATAATTGCGGCGACGGTAAACCCTGCCAAGGACGCGCCTCGTTTCTCCGGACGCACTGATGCGAAAGGCTCAGTGATCGGCGCGCGTTCGGCGTGTGTTTCCAACAAATTGCCAACATTAAGATCATCATCCATAGCAGTTCCTTTCCCGCCTCTCACCGAGATGAGAGGGGAGCCAAAAGCGAGAACCAACGGGACGGAAGGATGCAATCACAATGCCCAAACAGAAGCGGATGTTCCACGGGTGTTTACGCAATCCCGTTAGAATTCGCCTTGCGTGTATCAGATAATAGAAGCGCGCAGAAAGTATCTGATTCAGATTCGCAACGCTGTTATCAAGCCGGGGCCGGTAGTCGCACCTGAGAGCCGACCCAACGACCAAGGTAGATACGCTCCGGACACTGCGCAGGCTGCTCGATGCCGGCATTTATCCAGAAATTGTTCAGCAGCCTGCTCAAACAGCGTAATCGACGGATGACAAACACTGGAGCAAGTCACGGAAGTGCAACCAGAAACGAGAGTAAACTAGCATCGGCCGCTTGACCGACGATCACATTGAAGCGAGATGAAGGACACGAGATCAACAGAGCTGAAATATCGACGCAGTGCAGGATCAAGTGTCAAAGGAGAAAGCCTAACGGCAGTTGAATGATGGCAGACTCGGCTTCACCCATTGTATGAGTCCGCTCCTCGTTATCACGTCGAACTCAGACAACGCCGATACCGTTCAACATTGATGCAGTCAGTTCCGCTCGCGTCCGAAATACGTTATGATCGGATGAATCGCCTGAAGGGGCGTTAGAGCCAAATATTCATCGACTCCGTTGAGTAGCGCCGGGGCTGAGTTTAACTCTCGCTCTTCACGATCCAAGACAGTCTCTCGGCTAGAGAACAGTGCCGGCACGCCGCAGTTTGCCGATGAGTTTTGACTCACCGGCACTGCAGATTCGCCTGGTCCGGGGCACGCAACACGATCTATTTGCCGACCCCGACCTGCGCCGGGCTCGCGCCGTTGGAATGATCGCCAAGATTCATCGCGCGGCTCGAGACCAGCTCCATCACATCACTGCGACTAAAGCGCCAGCTACGGCCGATGCGGTTGCCTGGAATTACTCCCTTCTCGGCTAATTTATAAACGGTCTTCAGATGAATTTTGAGCAAATCCGCCACTTCGGACGGTGTCATTATCTCTTCCACTCTAAGAGTCTCCTTTCATTAATTCAGTTAACCCGCAGACTACCTGTCGCGGAGCAGCTTGAGCACAACTCATGCCAGGGTGAAACCGCGTCCGTTCCGAACACGAAAGCGCCTAATTCTGCGGATATCTCCTGCTGACGGAGCTGAATACGTCAAAAATTCGTCGCAGCAAGTCATTTTCCACGCGTGACGAAAGTCCGCTCAGGTTACAAAATTTGGCGCGCTGTAACCGCGCGCGGCGCGCTTTCCGTGATTGACTTGGTAATCGACAGAAGAATCAAAACATTGAAGTTATTGAGGCTGGGGGAAATAAATTCCGGAGCCAAATTCAGCTTGCAGCTTAGTCTCCCTGCCAACGAGGCATTGTATGCCTCGCTTGGACGGCGGCGAGTTTCTTCTCCCATTTGGTCGAAAACTGCCGCCGCGTGCCTTCAGTGATGGCACTGGTGGCGGGAAAGCGGTCGCGCCACTCCCACGGGCGCACGGCTTCAATGATCATGCGCGAGTTGTGACCCTTTTGCCCCGGTTCGATGATCGGATCTAGAGGCCCGCTCCAAGTGCGGCGCAACAAATCTACGGAAGTGGCAGGATCCGAACGGGTCGCGATCGCCCAAACCACTTCGTTTAAGTTCGTGATATCGATATCGTCATCAACGACGACGACATAGCGCCCCAAATAGGCGCCAGCGTGGCATTGGCAAGCTACCAATCCCGCTTGCTTGGCGTGACCGGGATAGCGCTGCTTGATGGCCACGACGATCATGAAACGCTGCGCCGGCGGCGGGAGATAAACGCCTTGGATATCCGGCACGCCGGCTTGCTCGATGCCGTTCCACACGGTAGCGGCGCGTAAACACGAACGGTACATGCCGTGTATTGTCGGTTTAAAGGGCGCGGCCCCGCAGATGATCGGATCGTTTCGGTAATAAAGCGCCTTAACCCGGACAAACGGTTCTGCGCGCCTGGCACTGGCGTAATAGCCAGGCCACTCGCCGAATGGGCCCTCTTGCATCGATTCTCCCGGAAGGATTTCCCCTTCGATCACAATTTCCGCATTGGCGGGAAAGTGAAGGCCGGTGACCGGTCCCTGAATCACGTCAATCGGTCGGCCAATCAGCCCGCCCGCCCAATCGTACTCATTGACCCCAAAAGGCACCGCCTGCGAGGCAGCGATATAAAGCAGCGGATGCTGACCAAACGCCATTGCCACGGGAAAAGGTTTCCCCGCTTTCATCGCTTTCTCATAGTGCATTTTGCCGTGCTTGCCGGGCGAGATGTAAAGCCCAACCTTGTCTTTGTCCTGCAGCATAACCCGGTAACAGCCGACGTTTTCAACTCCGGTTTCCGGATCCTGCGTGATAACAAGATGTGCCGTTCCCAGGTAACGGCCGCCGTCGCCTTCATGCCAACGCGGCACGGGAAATTTCGTCAGATCGATTTCTTCGCCGCGCTCGACGTTTTCGAAAACCGGCCCCGTCGAAACAACATTCTTGGGGAGCGGCTGCATCGTGCGCAGGCGCACGCGCAACGCGTCGATCAGAGGAACGATCTTCAAATCGAGAGGTAAGTTCAAAGTCAGCGCGGTGCGTTCCAGGGTCTCCAACATGTTAGCAAGCACGCGCCGCTGCGGATCAAAACCTGGGACGCTATCGAAAATTACTGCAGGAGGCGTGGCCATTCGTTCCAGAATAATCTCAGTCAGCGCGCCGATTTCGAGATCCCAGTGGGCGCCGGAAATTTGTTCCAGTTGCTCCAGCCGTTTTACATCTCTCAGCCAATCACGCAGGTCCACGGCGCCTACGCTATTATTCGTCGTTGTGTTCGGCATGGCACTCTCCTCTACGCAGGATTCAAAAAGACAGCGCGACAAACGCCGGGTAGAGAATGGAATGTAGGATCCAAAATCGAAAATTCAGCGGCTTCTACCTTCTATTCCCTATCTTCGATTCTCGACGCTCCACTCTCGACCTTCTACTCGGTCAGTGACAATGTGCTCGGATCGAACAACTCTGGCGCGCTCAGGCGCCGCGCGCTAATGCCTTGCGCGTGGCAGTAGTGCAAAAACTTCTCCAACACGTGCAGGTTTGCTTCCAAGCCATAGGCCCACGGATCGCCTTGAAAGATTGCGTGCTCTTCCTTCAGGTGTTCAGCGGGCCAAGCCTCAACGAGGCTCGGGAGAGTCGCCCGCCAGCGCCGCGCCCAGCGCTTCGCGTCTGAATAGAGGCGAAAGAGTTGCCCCGGCAGTTCCGGCCGCGCCGTTGCTACTTCCCGCCGCAGCGCCAGCACATGCATGATGGGCAGAATACGGCTCGCTCGGTAGTAACGCGCTTCCACTTCCCGCGGGTTATGAAACAAAGGCTCGACCGAATCGTTGGAGAGCAATGTTTGCAGCTGAGATTCGGTAACACCGAGCGCGTCTAATTGATTGTCAAATAAAGCCCGGCAGGCGCGCTCGCCGGCGCCTCCGCTGCCACCGATCATGCGAATCTTCGAGCCATCGCGCGGTTCGACCACCGCGCCTGGATCCGCATCATCCCAGTGGTGCATCGAGGCCACGTGCCACTCGGTTCTACTCGCGGACACACCATACTCGTCCACCAGCATGCCGCGCATCCAGATCGCAGCAGTCTGCACCCAGCGGAGGAAACCAACTCTCTTGCCGCTGAGATCCGCAGGGCTTCGAACGCCCGACTCCTTACGACAAAAAATGAAGCCATGGCGAAACATGCGCGATGGAAAGACCGGAACACCAACAAAATTCGCATTTCCGCGAGAGGTGTAGTAGATAAGCTCGGCGAGGGACATCTCACCAATGTCATAATGTCCCTTGAACATCCCGGCGAACATGCCGGCGACATCTTCGCTCTCCACGATCTCTGATTCGACACCCGGGATTTTCATATGCCCGCGCAGGATGGGCAGCACGCCGTCGTAAGCGCGGCTTGCGAGCTTGAGCTTGGAGAAACCTGCCATTGACGCTTGAATCTAACTGGCGAACTCTTCTTTGTGGAGCTGCAACGATTCCATGATGGGGCGGTCGTTAATCGAAAAAAGGATCGCTTCACCGGCGGCGGTATTCTCGTGGCAATGCCACTGCCAGAGGGGAATCACGAATGAATCACCCTTTTTCCAGTCGAGGTAACCTTCGCCGACCTTCGTGCGGCCTTCCCCTTTAAATACATGATAGATCGCGGTGCTGGTGTGACGATGCATCTCCGTCCGCTCGTTCGCATGCAACAACTGCACTTCACAGGACATCGTCGGGTACGTGTAATCCCCAGTAGCAGGATTGATGTAGCGCAAAACAATGCCGTCATAGGGATCACGGTCGCCCTCGCCCATCGCCGTAAGCGCAGCGTACGTGTCTTTCCAGGCATAGCGGAACGGCACCCCACGCGTATGATTCGGATCTTTCCTAGCAGCTCGGGCAAATCCCATGCGGCTCAGCGACTCGCCGGTACGCCGCGTAATTGCCTGCTCGGGAGCTTCGGCCTCTTCGAAAAAAAGAACGTTTAGCGATTGGATCAACGGCCCGTCGAGACCATCGAGCCAAATGATCGGATCTTCAGACTCGTTATGGTGATCGTGCCACGTCCAGTTCGGCGTCAGAATGAGATCGCCTTCTTCCATAAAAAACTTTTCGCCGTCCACCGCAGTATAGGCCCCTTTCCCTTGGACGACGAAACGAATAGCCGCCATATTGTGACGGTGCGCGCGGGCTACTTCGCCGGGGTTTACAATAGAAAACGTCACTTGCAAGGAATGGGAGGTCGTTCTCCCTGGAAGGTGCGGGTTCACCAGGCGGATAGCCCGGCGCTCCGCCTGTTCGATCCCGATGGTTTCACTGGCTTTAAGCAGGCCATCGAGCAGCGGTTCCCATTTCCATAAAAACGGCGCTTCGGAAGCATGCCCGGGAACCCGAGTGCGCCAGAATCCTGAGAGTTGGTTTTTTTCTAAGAGAGTATCCAGTTCAGTGATATTCATGAGGCACTCCGCCGTAGCTCACGACGCTTTCGACATCGCTTGCGCCATACCGCCAAAGTAGGCGCGATGGATGTCCATCGACTCCTTGGCGGTGTCCAGGACGTCTTGCTCTCTGCCAGGCTTTACATATTTCTCCAGCACGTCGATGAACATATCGGAATGTTTCACATCCGCTTTGCTGTGGGCGGTAAAGTTGGGCATTTGCGCATCATTGAAGTTGAGATCTCGCTTCCAAATACGGTAAAGCCGCGTGCAATTACCTCCGCCGATATCACCCAGTAGCCGGTCATCATTGGTCCACTCC
>DATACQ010000232.1:0-8794 GCA_036258955.1 Binatia bacterium | reverse complement strand
GTCTGAGCGACTATCCAATACATGTGTTCGCCGGGTCAAGCGCACGCAGCGCAAGTTGCCTTGAGACGTTAACGCCGATTCGCCTAATCTCGGATCGAAACAAACGAAAGGAGAACTCGATCATGTGGAAGGGAATGAAAGTCATCGACGCCGACGCGCATATGCACGAGCCCGAGTACCTGTGGGAGCGCTATGTGGAACACAAGTTCCGCGATCGAGTGCCGAAGGTGGCGTTCATGGATGGTGTGTTCATGGTTTACGAGCCGGATGGAAAAATTATTCCGAAAGGAGACCTCCAGCTCCGTCCGCCGCCGAGCGCATGGGCGGTTTTGGAAGAGAAGTACGGTGATGCGTACCGCCAGTGGTGGTCTCCTGAGATCCGACTCAAGGACATGGACCGTTACGGCTGGGACGTTCAGGTTCTTCTTCCTACCGGCAATAACGGCAACTTTGCGTACCGCGTAGCGCTCACGGACCTTGAACTCGGCGCCGCCATGTGTCGCGCCTACAATAATTGGTGCTACGATTACTGCAGCGCCGATGCCAAACGGCTCAAGTTTGTCGCTGTACTACCTGGCTCGGATGTCGGCGAGATGGTCAAGGAAGCGCGGCGCGCGGTGGAGGAACTTGGCGCTGTGTCGGTGCGTAATCCTTTTCTCCCGGTGGGAAGGTACCTGCACGAGCCACAATACGAAGCGTTGTGGAATCTCGCGTGCGAGCTCGACTTTCCGATCTCGGCTCATGGGGAATACCGCCAGCGCCGTTTTCACCCCTTCAGACAGCTCGAAGGTGAGCGACGCGATGATACCGAACTTGCGCTTCGAGGTCTGGACCACGCGCTGGGATTTCCTTGCGACAACATGACGACTCTCGGCCATTTCATTTTCACTGGCATTCTGGAGCGCTTTCCGAAGCTGCGGCTCGCGATCCTCGAGTCAAACGCCGGATGGCTCCCGTTTTGGCTGGGGCGGATGGATGATCACACTCATGGGCGTAATAGCGTCATGGGCAAATCAGATAAACTTCGGATGCTGCCCAGCGAGTACTTCATGCGGCAATGTTACATCTCGTGCGACAGCGATGAACGCGCGCTCAAGTACGTGGTCGACGATTTAAAAGGCGAGAACATTGTCTGGAACACCGACTACCCACATCCGGACGCTATCGATCCCAAGCGAGCGCTTCCTGATTTGGACGAGCAGCCCATTCCGGATGACGCCAAGCGCAAGATCCTGTGGGACAACGCCGTAAAACTCTTCGGGTCGCGGATTCTGAATTAACCTGCACGCCTATGACTCGGCCGTGCTTTGAACCCGGATTCCGCATTGAACCTAGCGACCGCGAGAACGAGGGGCGAGCCTGAAGTAGCGAAGACACCCAAGCATTTTCGCCCTTTTCGCTGCTGGTTTAAAAGTTTTGGCAGGCCACAAGCACTGCTGACGACGTCCGGTCAGAGGCAGAATCTATTGGCTTCGCTCCGAAAGGTTTGCTCCTCGCTCCGCATCAAGACCAACTGCGAAATCCGGGTTGAACTCAATCGTTCGCGTCTAAACGAGCTCGATCGCTCAAAGCCCATCAACTTAGCTCGCGTAGCGGCCGCTGGGCCGTTCGTAGCTAACTAAAGCCCGCATGCCCTCGGCATGTCGGCTGTTCTCTTACACTCGAAGAAGTGAGTTCATTATTGCGGCATGGCCGACGTTAATGCGCCGCGAATTTCGCGCAACTTCGACGTCAGCTTGAGCCGGTTTGCCTGGCCCATTCTCAGCATCAGTTTCTGCCCGGCCGAGAGGCTTTCCAAATATTGATCTTCAAACTCGTAGAGAATGCCGGGTTGGACGAGCCGCAGCGGCTCCTGCACCTCGGGTGTGGCCAACAAGTGGTCGATTACCTCAACGACGCGATCATTGAAATACATCCCAGGATAACCGAGATTTTCGTACTGCTGCTGAAATAACGGATAGAACCGCAGATATACCGCGACGAGCGCATCGCTGGGCACCGCTTCCGCAAGGCGCACATAGGGCTCGTAGCGCGAGGCGTTGCTGGGACTAAAGGCGACACTGCCTTCCATATTTGTTGTCAGCGGAAGCCCTTTGAGGGGCTTCACCGGCATGAGTCGCATCGATACGTGGTCTCGCGGCAGATTGTCTACCGTCGCTACGATCCGCTGGACGATGTTTTGCAAGTTGATCAAGTTGTACAGTCGCTTGCCGAAGAGCGCGATCAATGCATCGCTGATGTTGCTATCGCTCTCGGCTAGCAGCGGCAGCGGCTCCGGCGTTGGCTCAAGCGGGTAACGAATTGCCGGCGGGGCTGCGGGAGTCGGAGCTGTGACGGTCGCTGGTTCGCGCTCCTCAGTGTCAGGCCGGAAATACAGCGCAGCGAAAGCGGCCAGCACGACGACAGGTGTCAACCACAGGATAATTCGCTTCATGACATCTGACCTCCTAATAGCGCGGCTGGGGTCGATAAAGAAGGGCCCAGCTCCTCCTCGCAGGTACTTCCGCCAAGTGTTAGCTGGACTGGTGCCGTCTCCTGACGAGAACCTTATGTGTCGGCGAAAACCGGCCAGGTTCGCAATAGGTAGCGCATGGAATCTCGAGCCTACTTGACGAGCTCTTTATCTTTCATCGTTCTCGCAACCGGCATTCGTCTCGGTGTATCTCATCCACTTCGCGGATGTCGTGTAGCGGGCCATCGGCTGTCAATGTTCGCACTCGAAGATGGATTCAGCGATTAACGTCCCAGGCGCTCGAGTTCCTCGAGGTGTTCGGTTTCCGATGCCAGCATATTTTCCAAATGTATCACCAGCCCTTTGTCGCCAAATTCCGCCGCCTGCTCGATACGTTTCGCATAATTGCTGATGATCTTCCGTTCCGCGGCAATGTTTTGCTGCAATAGTTCGCGGGCAGCTCCAAACTCCTCAGGCATACCCGGTCGAATGCGCACTTCTCCACCGAGGGCGACGATCTTATCGGCCAGAAATGTAGCATGCTCGAGCTCGCTTGGGAGTTCCTTTTTCAGTAGCTCACGAAGCTCATGTCCGAGCATGCCGCGGCCGGCGGCAGCGTGATAGACACCGCGTAGGAGCGCCTGGAGCTCCAGGTTTAGATCTTCGTTTAGGCCGTTTATCAGCTCCTCACGGGTCATCGTCACAGAATGACCGACGACATGTTTTACGGGCAATTTGAAGCGGCGCTCTATACGCCGTGGTTGGTCAAGCGCCACCCACCGCGACCTTTGCAGCGGAAGAGTCGAGATTACGATGCCGTCGTATTTTTCCTGGTGGCGCTCCAGCTCGTTCTCGATCGCCTTTACAGGCGAGGCATCGCCCACTTCCGCGCGTACGACTTTCGCGCCCGCGACCTGAAGATGCTCCTTTGCAGTTTGAGCGGTGCGCCTCGCTATGGTTTCACAATCACCCTCCTGCCAATCGAGAAGATCTTCCACGGGTGTGGCGGGAATCACCAAGACAAACTCCGTATTTGGGTCGTTTTGCAGAATCTCACGAACCGCGCTGGTTAGTTCGGGGCTCGCAGCGGTTTGGTTGGCTAACACCAGATAGCGTGGCATATCACACCTCCGGGAATTGCTGACCGACAACAACAAATAAGACGAATACGACCTCAAATACAACATGCTTGGCGCTCAAATCCGGTAAGTGCTGCGATTTTGCGTAACGGTGGCGCCTACGAACGAATCGCCAAGCCTTTGCTTAACCTGACGTTTTTGACAGAATCTACCTCGAGAAACGGTTTGATCCAATGACAGTGAATGCATCGAACGAACACGAACTTGGCTGATCTGCCGCTCGCTGCATGTTGATTCAGGCTGGAGAGTTTGCATGGCCATAGAAATCAAGGGGGAGACTGTTTCAACCTGGAGCGGCTTCATGCAGCTTTGCACCACTGAGTTTGTGGACCGCTGGCATTTTCGCGGTGCGCTGGAGAACTGGGCGCTTGAGACGGCTCTTGAGCGTGCAGCGCGAGTATGGGGTGTGCCGTTGGAAGAGCTTCCGGAGATCGAAAAGGGACTTCTCCGCGAGTTCAAGCGAGCCTATCCACCCGATGAGACCGTATTAGCTCCCGATGACAACGATACCGTTGGATGGTTTGCGCTCATGCAGCACCACGGAGCTCCTACGCGCTTCCTCGACTGGACATATTCACCGTTTGTCGCCGCCTTCTTTGCTCTAGACGATTTACTGCGCACCGGCGACCCTAAACGGAACGCTGTGGTCTGGGCGCTTTCTCATAAACCTGTTGCTGAGGCTAGAACTCTCGTGACCCCCGCAGGGCTAGAGAAAGCGTTTTTGGAGTATGCAGCGACTCGAGACGGGGCGCCGTTCCGCGCGGTGTTCCTGGAAGCGGACCCACCGATCACATTCGCGTCAATTGTGAATCCGTACCGTCTTCATCAGAGACTCGTATTGCAGCAAGGCGTCTTTCTCTGTCCAGGCAACATCCGGCAAACGTTTGAAGAGAACCTGCTTGCCCTCCCGGGGGTTTTGCACCCCGGTAATTTGCGGAAGATCCTGCTTCCGCACGACGTCCTATCCGATGCGTTCAGGAGTCTTCGCGCAATGAACATAACGCATGCGACACTATTTCCCGGTGTCGATGGGTTTGCGCGCAGCCTGCGGCATCGAATCGATTTCCTCCGCAGCCCGCAGCTACGGAGCGACGCAAAATACTGAGGAAACAGCTTCAAGCGGGCCCGCTCTGTAGACGACGTTAGCGCCCACGGGCGGGTCCTTCGCCTCGCGCGGGAACCACCCGCAGACCGTGGTAGCCTTAGGTCCGCAGGGGAGCTTTGAACCCGGATTCCGCACTTGGTCCTGATGCGGAAGCGAGGAGCAAACCTTTCGTAACGAAGCCAATAGATTCTGCCTCTGACCGGACGTCGATCAGCGGTGCTTGTGCCCTGCCAAAATGCGATAAACCATCCACACCGAAAAGGGCGAAAATGACTTCGAAAGTGCGTCTTGGGTGTCTTCGCCACTTCAGGCTTGCCCCTCGCTCTTGCGGTAACTAGGTTTGACTGCAGAATCCGGCTTGAAGAGAGGCTGAGGTTTCGGCGGTCCGGAGCTTAGCTTGAACTTATTCTGATGCATCTGAGTTTTTTATAGCAAGGCAAAGAGAGGTTTCTCGGGACGTGCCATGTTGCATTGTTGACTGCTTGTTCCAATATTGATTACTCTCGGCTGGCCATTCGTTTATATGGCAAAGCCATCCGAAGCAGGTAGAAATTGGACGGTGGAAACATCATCGCGATTCATTGGGCGTAGCGTCAGGCCGGATAAGTCGAGCCGCTTTCTCACCGGGAATGGGTTGTACGTTGCCGATGTTCGTCTGCCGAATATGGTTCACGCCGCTCTCGCGCGCAGCGTTCACGCGCATGCGCGCATCCGGGCGATCGATATGAAACAAGCTCTCCGTCTCCCCGGGGTCATTGGCGTGTGGAGCGGGCAGGAGATTGAAGGCCGCATCTCTTCATTCCCGGAAAGCTTCGAAATTCACCCGGCGCGCTGGCTCGAAGCCGTCAAGCCCGTACTGCAAGGGCCGCGCCCGACGGCGTTAGCACAGAGAAAGGTCCACTACGTGGGCGAGCCGATAGCCGTTGTAGTTGCCGAGGACCGCGCCAAAGCGGAAGATGCGATCGATGCTGTGGTCATTGAATATCAAGAGTTGCCGATTGTCGCGGATCCCGAGGAATCTCTCAAACCGGGCGCAACCCCGATCCACGAAGGATCGACGGATAACGTTGTGTTCAGCTTCAAAATCGAGAAGGGCAACGTCGATGCGGCGCTGCGCTCCGCGCCGTGTACGTTGCGCGAGCGTTTCCGTCATCACCGCTACTGTGCGGCGCCGCTAGAATGCCGCGGCGTCGTCGCTTGGGTTGAGCCCAAAACGAACGTTCTAACCGTCTGGTCGTCGACCCAGATGCCGCATTTAGTGCGGCGACAAATCGCCGCGCAACTCGGACTGGCTGAAGAGCGGGTGCGGGTCATAGCGCCGGATATCGGCGGCGGGTTCGGCCCTAAAGTCTTTGTCTACCCCGAGGAAGTTTTAGTTCCTTTTTTGGCGCTTCAGTTAGGCCGGCCTGTGAAGTGGATCGAGGATCGCACGGAACATTTTATCAGCACCGCGCACAGCCGCGATCAACTCCACGATGTTGAAGTGGGGTTTGATGCAAGCGGCCGCATACTGGCGCTGCGGGATCGCTTCCTGCTGGACAACGGCGCCTATAATCCGATGGGTCTCACTGACGCTTACAACACAGCCGCCCATCTCCAAGGTCCGTATAAAATACCTAATGTCGCCGTCAGCGGCACCTGCGTTTCAACCAACAAAGTGCCCAATGCGCCTTACCGGGGCGCCGGGCGGCCTGAAGCGGTTTTCGTGATGGAGCGTTGCATCGATACCATTGCGGCGCGCTTAGGAATGGATCCCGCCGAAGTGCGCCGCCGTAATTTTGTTCAGCCGGAGGAGATGCCCTACCAGGCCGGAATCGTATACCGCGACGGCGAACCTGTTTGCTACGACAGCGGGAATTTTCCGGAGACGTTGAACCGGGCGCTAGAGGCGGCAGGTTACGACGAGCTGCGAAAACAGCAAAAGGAGTTTCGCGGCAACGGCCGGTATATCGGTATCGGCATTGGCTGTTACGTTGAAGGAACGGGCGTCGGCTCTTTCGAGGGCGCAAAGGTGCGCATCGACTCATCGGGCCAACTGATCATCGCCACCGGCGCGACCGGCCATGGCCAAAGTCACGAAACCGTGTACGCGCAGATCGCGGCTGATCTCTGGGGATTGAGTCTGGACAGAATCACCCTCATCGAAGGCGACACTGCGGCGATACCGTTCGGCTGCGGCACTTTCGGCAGCCGCAGCACCGTCAACGTCGGGTCCGCGATTCATGGCGCCACCGTCCGCCTGAAAGAGAAAGCGCTGCGGCTCGCCGCGCACATTATGGAAGCGAACCCGGATGATTTGGAGCTCGATGGCGGAAAAATTTTTATCCGCGGCATGCCGGAACGATCAATTTCGTTTAGCGAGTTGGCCCGCGCGGCGGTGCCGGGATGGGCCTCGAAGCTGCCCGACGATCTGGAACCGGGTCTCGAGGCGACCTTTTATTTTGTGCCGCCGACAGTCACGTGGGCCAATGCGGCCCACGTGACGCTGATCGAGCTGGACGTCCAGACCGGAGCCATCAAACTCCTGCGCTATATAGTCGCTCATGATGCCGGAAAGCTGATCAATCCACTGCTGGTCGAAGGACAAATTCACGGTGGTGTGGCGCAGGGAATTGGCGCTGCGCTGTATGAAGAAGTCGCTTACGATACAAATGGCCAGATGCTCAGCGGTAGTTTCGCAAACTACCTGTTGCCCGGTTCCATGGAGGTGCCGGCCATAGAAACGGTTCACCTCGAGTCGCCTTCACCGCTTAATGCCTTGGGAGTAAAAGGATTGGGTGAAGGCGGCGCGATCGCGCCTCCCGCGGCGATTGCCAACGCGCTGGCGGACGCCGTCCGTCCGTTTGCGGCGCGCGTGAACGAGATCCCGCTCACTCCGGACCGCGTGCTTCAGATTTGCGGGAAGAGACGAATGTGATGCCCGCGAAATGCGCCATCGAAATCACCGTCAACGAAACGCGCTACGACGGTCTCGTAGAGCCGCGCATGTCGCTCGCTGACTTCCTGCGCGATCAGCTTGGACTGACCGGAACCCATCTCGGATGCGAACAAGGAGTATGCGGGAGCTGCACGGTGATGCTCAACGGCGAGACCGTCCGTTCCTGTTTACTGCTCGCAGTGCAAGCCAACGGCGGTCTGATCCTCACCGTGGAAGGATTGGCGGCCAAAGCCGGCCACCGCGCATCGCTCCATCCCCTGCAGCAGGCATTTCTCGAGACCGTGGGCTTTCAGTGTGGTTTTTGCACGCCGGGATTTCTCATGTCGGCCTATGAACTGCTGAACGAAAATTCGTCCCCCTCGGAACGCGAGATACGCGAGCGCTTGAGCGGCAATCTGTGCCGCTGCACGGGCTACCAAAATATCGTTGCCGCCGTTTTGCTGGCGGCGGAACGTTTGCGGTCGCAGTCGCATAGCTGATGGCAACCATTTTGCGCCTCAAAGACATTGGGAAAACCTGGTACATCGAACGCACCAAAGAACAGGTGATAGCGCTTAGCGGCATCAGTCTCGATGTGCGGCAAGGCGAGTTTCTGGTATTTGTCGGCCCATCGGGCTGCGGCAAATCGACCCTCCTGCAGATCATCGCAGGACTGGAAGAACCTGGCAGCGGCACTTTCGAGGCCAGCAAAGCTGACGGTGGTCAAAAGCAAACAGGGATGGTGTTTCAGGAATACGCGCTCTTCCCCTGGCGGACGGTTTTGGAGAACATCGTCTTTGGTCCCGAAGTGAGAAGCGTGCCGAAAAGCCAGCGTGAAGCGAATGCTCAAAGGCTTATCGAGTTGGTTCATCTCAGGGGCTTTGAGCATCGTTACCCGCACGAACTATCCGGCGGCATGCGCCAGCGCGTCGCGCTCGCGCGCGCCCTCGCCAACGATCCCGCCATTTTACTTTTTGATGAACCGCTCGCTTCATTGGATGCTCAGACGCGCAAAGTGTTGCAAGTAGAGCTCGTGCGCATTTGGCAGGAAACCAAACGGACTTTTATCTATGTGACCCACGCGTTGGAGGAGGCCGTGCTGCTCGGCGACCGTATGGTGCTCTTCACCGCTCGTCCCGGCCGCGGCAGCCGAATCGGCACGATTTCTTTTATGCGGCCGG
>DATACQ010000231.1:0-13771 GCA_036258955.1 Binatia bacterium | reverse complement strand
CGACTTTCTTGCGATGGAAGAATCAACGACATTGCAAATGGAAAGAATCTTAGCGTGCCGCTGCCTGGCAATTTCCACGGCGGCCAGCGTGTCGGTGGTTTCCCCCGATTGGCTCACCATTAAAAGCTTTGAATCGGCATCCATCATGGGCGAGCGGTAGCGAAACTCCGAGCCGTAATCGACTTCAGCGGGTATGCCGGCGATCTCCTCGATCATGAACTTTCCCACTAGGCAAGCGTGCCAGGCGGTGCCGCACGCGACCAAATGAAGACGTTGAATTTTTTGGATCTCGCTATCGGTGATCCTGAGATTCTCCAGTGCTACGTCTCCCTCGCGAAAAGAGATCCGGCCGCGAAAAGTGTCGGACACGGCGCGCGGCTGGTCGTGGATCTCCTTGAGCATGAAATGGCGGTATCCTCCCTTTTGGGCGGCAACGGCATCCCAGGTTATTTCTCTGATAGGGCGATCAATTGTGTTGCCCCTCTCATCGAGCAGCCGAAACGAGCCGATGGATACTTCGGCGACTTCTCCGTCCTCGAGAAAGGTGACTTTGCGTGTATGCTCGAGGAGCGCGGGAATGTCTGAGGCAATGAAGGTTTCCCCCTCGCCCCACCCAATCACGATCGGCGTCGAGTTTTTCGCAACGATTAGCCGGCCGGGGTCTTTTTGGTTGAGAAAGAGCAACGCATAAGAGCCGCGAATCTCCTTGAGGCTCTCTTGCACTGCATCGAAAAAATCCATCCCCGCGGCAACTTTCTCACCGACCAGATGGGCAACAATCTCCGTGTCGGTCTCTGACGAGAATTTGGTGCCGCGCGCGATGAGTTGTGCTTTCAGTTCCAGATAGTTTTCGATGATGCCGTTGTGCACTACGACGATCTCGCCGGCGCGATGCGGATGAGCATTGGTCTCGGAGGGTCGGCCGTGGGTCGCCCAACGAGTGTGCCCGATGCCGACAGTGCCCTGCATCGGTTCGCGCTGCAGCAAAGCCTCCAAATTTTTCAGCTTGCCCTCGCAGCGGCGCACCTCAATGTGGCCGTTTGTCACCACCGCGATGCCGGCCGAGTCGTAGCCGCGGTATTCGAGCTTGCGCAAACTTTCAAGGATCAACGGAGCCGCGTCTTGGCTGCCGATGTAGCCGACTATGCCGCACATTACTTCTTGACACCCTTCATCTTATTGCGTTTTTGCTCGGTCCAACCTTCACGCACTCTTTCCTGCCGATCGTTATAAACCAGCGCGCCGGCAGGCACATCGTGCCGTACCGTTGATGCCGTCGCAACGTAAACGTCGTCCCCCAGGCTAACCGGCGCCACCAGGGTGGAATCGCTCCCCACCTGCACGCGGTCGCCGATCTGCGTCTTGTATTTCTGAAAGCCGTCATAATTGCAGGTGATCGTGCCGGCGCCGATGTTGGTATCCCGACCGATGGTACAGTCCCCAAGATAAGTCAAATGACTGGCCTTAGTTCCCGGGCCGATTTTCGCTGCTTTGGTTTCAACGAAATTGCCGATGTGAACGTTGGCCGCGAGAGCGCTCCCCGGACGAAGGTGCGCGAAAGGGCCGATACTGGCCCCTTGTTCCACCTGAGAACTCATCAACACAACGGAAAACAACAAATGGACGTTGTTACCGATTTCGCAGTCCATCACGTAGGTGCTGCCGTCGATCCGGCAGCGCTCTCCGATGACCGTACGTCCGCACAACTGCGTATTGGGCCCGATCACCGTATCGCGGCCAATCGTGACGCCTTCGTCGATATAGACCGTTTCCGGGTCCTTCAATGTGACCCCGGTTTCCATCCATTTCTCATTGATGCGCTCGCGCAACGTCTTTTCCATCCGAGCTAACTCCTGACGGCTATTGATTCCCATAATCTCGCTGGGATCCTCGACCTGCACGGTGGTAATCTTGCTGCCCCCGCCAAGACCAATGCCGATGATGTCTGGGAGGTAGTACTCCCCTTGCCGATTGTCGTTCCTCACTGCTTCCAGCGCCTTAAACAAAAAATCGCGCCGGGCGAGGTACGCGCCAGCATTCACTTCGTGAATGCGGCGCTGCTCTGCGGTTGCGTCCTTCTCCTCAACGACCCTCGAGAGCGCGCCACCGTGGACGCGTAGGATGCGACCATAACCGGTGGGATTGTCCAGAACAGCCGTCATAACTGTCAGCGCCGCGTTTTCTTCGCGGTGCCGCTGAAGCATGGTTGCAATAACTCGCTTGGGGATCAGAGGAACGTCACCATTGAGTATCAGAATGTCCCCGTCAAACTCGTCAAAACTCTTTCGCGCCGATAATACGGCATGCGCCGTGCCCAGCTGTTTTTCCTGCGTAACCCAACCCACATCGGAACCTCCATAAGCTTGCATTACAGCGTCGGCCCCATGACCCACGACGACGGCGATCCGCTTTGGCTCGAAAACCTGCGCCATTTTGAGCACATGGAGAAAAAGCGGTTTACCGCCGAGGCGATGCAGTACTTTGGGCACATCCGATTGCATCCGGGTGCCTTGCCCTGCCGCCAAGATTATGACGCCGAATTCCCGCATTTTAACGCGCTGTTCAATGGCTGCTCGATTATAAACAATGCGCACTCTCAAGGAAACAGAACTTCTCGTCAGAACCGCAACGCCGGCACTTACGCGAGATCGTCACGTAACGCAAGACTCGCGAACAACACGCCGGGACGGCACTTGATGCGAGGCAGGCATCACCGAGCTGCATGCGGGCTGGCCTGCGCTACATCGTCGGGTAGCCGGATTGGCCGATGGACGAGAAAAACAGCCAAGGCGCAAACCCATGATCGCCGCCGTAGCCCATGCGCTACTCATGTACAACTTATGGGCGGGCCGCTTCAACAACCGAGCGCGGGAGCCCGCCATTGGGGGGGAAAGCGGCTCCACAACTTCGCAAAAAAAACATAAGCAAGCCAATGGAACCCACAAGGGAGCCCAACGTGATAAGCGGCGTTAGGAAAGCCGCCCAGCGCTGGCGGCGCCGCCGCTGTTCTAGCTGTTGAACGAGCTCCGGGGGCGGTGGCGGCTGATTTGTTTGCCTCTGTGATTGTGCCATAGAACCAGCACCGTAGGGCGTGTTTTTACCCGCGGCCGCAACTATAGGATGATACCAGAGGCAGTGCAATTTGGTTCCAGCGAAAAATTGTTGCGCGTCCCGTGCTATTCCATTAAAAGTAGAGCATGAACAAGACAGACCCGCGCACGACGGTAACGCGCGATCCAAAAGAGGAGAGCTGGTGGGAGTGCTGCCCGCTGTGCGGCACGCAACTCGAAAACCACAAGTGCCGTTTCGTTTGCGGAAATCCCCGGTGCAACTTTTTCATGAGTTGCAGCGAATTCGACACGTGATCCACGCCTGACGATCACGTTGGCTAGGAGCGCTCCGTTACGCTAAAAAGTAAGGCTATGTCCAAGACCGCGGGTATCATAATCATCGGCAATGAAGTATTGTCGGGCAAAACCCAGGATATCAATTCACATTTCTTCTGCACGGAACTGCGCCAGCTCGGCGTCGAAGTGCAAAAAATCTCCACCATTCAGGATATTATTGAACTGATCGGTGAAGAAGTTACACAGTTTTCAAAGCGCTATGACTTCGTTTTCACCTCGGGGGGCGTCGGTCCGACCCATGACGACGTAACCATTGACGGCATTGCACACGGGTTTGGCGTCCCCGTTGTGCGCCATCCGGATATCGAACGGCGCATGCGGCAGCGGCTTGGGTCCGATATCAACGAAGCGCGTCTGCGAATGGCAAATGTACCGGACGGCGCGGAATTGCTTGCCACCGAAGCGCTGTTTGCGCCGATCATCCAGATCCGCAATGTTTTCATCTTCCCCGGCATCCCTCGAATTCTTCAGGAGCGCTTCCATGCGATTAAAGAGCGGTTTCGCGATACGCCCTTCTACTTGAAAAACGTTTACGTGAAGTATGGCGAAGGCGTCATAGCCGAGCCGATGAACGAGCTGGTCGCCGAATATCCTGAGCTGATGCTGGGTTCCTATCCCGTCCTCGACGTACCGGAATATAAAGTCAAAGTCACCTTCGAATCCAAAGACGTGGCCTACCTTAACCGCGCCTTGAGCAGTTTTCTGGCTGCACTTCCGGCGGACGCGGTTCACCGCATCGATTAGGCATGCGGCACCGCGCGACTTGGGGAACTCTGCCGCACTTCAAGAGCGCGCCACTGCCCCCGCTTATCAGCCTCCTCGGTGCTCTGGGGCCAGGAGTCATCTTCATGGCGCTCGCTCAAGGGAGCGGCGAGCTCATATGGTGGCCTTATATCATAGCCAAATACGGCCTAACGTTTCTTTTTCTTTTGCTGCCCGCCTGCCTGCTCCAATTTCCCATCATTTTTGAAATCGGCCGGTACACTGTGTTCACTGGCGAAAGTATCTTCCAAGGGTTCATCCGGCTTAACCGATTTTTTGCGCTGGGCCTTTGGTTGCTCATGACCCTTTCGTTCCTGTGGTTCGGCGCCTTCGCCACAGCCGGCGGAACGTCTTTGGCAGCGCTGAGCGATTTCCCTTCCGGCTGGTCGTCTCGAGCGCAGACCCTTTTCTGGGGTTATTGTTCCATGTCGGTTTTCCTGGTCGGCATACTTCTCAGCAGAGTGATCTACCGCTTTATCGAGACCTTCATGTGGGCGGTTGCCCTTGTGACAGTTGTTGGCCTGCTATGGGCGAGCGCCAACCCGACTGCTTTGCAAGCGCTGCCGGAATTTCTCAAGGGTTTAATCTTCCCGCCGCCCGTCATGCCACGGCCTTGGGATGCCGCGGATGCGACGAAGCTTTTGACCGCCGTCACCTTCGTTGGACTGGGCGGGTTTTGGACGCTTTTTTACTCCTACTGGATCCGTGATAAAGGCGCCGGCATGGCCTACTACATGGGCCGACTCACCGGACCCATTACGGGTAAACCTGAAGCAATACCGGCATCCGGATCTGTGCCCAACAACGATGAAGGCTTGGTTCATGTCCGTCCCTGGATGAGGTACCTGCTCTGCGACGTCACGATCGGCATCGGCGGTAATCTTCTCACAACCCTCCTCACCTGCTTATTGGCTTACGCGCTGCTTTTTCCCGTCGGGCTCATTCCCGAAGGCTGGGAGCTCGCCGTCGTGCAGAGCCGCTTTTTCGAAGCAAGCTGGGGAGCGCCGGGAAAAATGCTATTCCTGATCGTCGCCGCGGCTTTTCTCTGCGACACCTGGGTAGTGACCATTGACGCGGTAAGCCGCATTCATACTGATTGCGTTTATGCTTTTTTTCCACGGTCGCAGTCTGTTTCCGCGCGCGCCTGGTATCTTACTTTTCTGTTGCTGCTGGCGGGCATCACGGGCCTGACCATGGGGTTTGCTGAACCCGGGCCGTTGATACTGGTGTCGGCGGTCATCGGCTTCGTCGGCACGGTGCTCTTCAGCATTGCTCTAATTTTTCTTAATTACGTCTACCTGCCGCCTCATTTGCCCGTTGCTGCCCGCCCCGGTCGCACGAATTTGGTCTTTCTGATCATCTCGAGCGCGGCTTACTTCGTCTTGGCCATCCTCTATCTGCTGAGCGTGCTTGGCTACCCACTCATGTAGCGGCGCTTGATGAATTAACTTATCGCCCGAGAGCTGTTACTCTAGCGCATCTTTAACCCGGGGGATGAATGTGACTGAGATCCTGAACTGGATTATGGAGTCCATCCGCGCCTATGGACCTTGGAGCGTTTTCGTCGGCGTCATCATCGAATCCGTCATCGTGCCAATCCCGTCCCCGCTAATAATTATGGGGGCAGGATTCGTTCTGATCAGCGGGGATCTCGGGTTTTTCGAAGCCTTAGCGCCCGTTGTTCTGCAGATCGTTCTACCGGGATCCATCGCCTCTACTCTTGGAGCGTATGTCGGCTACGGCATCGGCTATCTCGGTGGCAAGCCAATGATCGATCGCTGGACACGATTCTTGGGCTTCAGCTGGAATGACGTAATGGCGATGGAGAAGAGATTTAAGAGCAGCGGAGTCAAAGCTTCGATATTTTTCCTGCGCGCTTTGCCAGTTTTCCCTCTGTCAGTCATCTCGGCCGCGGCAGGGCTGCTCCGGTTGCCGCTCAAACAATTCAGCCTATGGACATTCTACGGCACAATCCCGCGCTGTCTCTTGCTTGCTTATCTTGGTTGGGGGCTGGGTGAGACTTACCAGAGCATCGCCAAGGGCATCGATCGAGCGGAGTCCATCGTTTCCGGCTTCCTTATCATTCTGATCCTTGCCGCGATCATCTGGTTGCGTTCACGTGTTCGGGGAAAAATTCTCGACCAAAAATAATTGATTTTCGTTCAAGAGTTCAAGGGTTGAAGGGTTCAAGGGCTCAAAGTCCTCGGAGGAGATTAGGATTGAATTTTTGAACTCTTGAACTCTTGAACGGGCGCCGAGCGGTAGTCTCCGGCTAACGGCTCGCCAGTCTGCGTCCCGATCCAAAGTTCTCCGCCCTCATAAAGCTCTTTTTTCCAGATCGGCACGGTTTTTTTGATTTCTTCGATGGCAAAGCGACAAGCGGCAAAGGCAGCGTCCCGGTGCCCCGATGACACGGCGATCATGACGCTCGCTTCGGTGATTTGCACCGGGCCGATGCGGTGCGCAATGGCCATGCGGCATAGCTGCCATTTCTTGCTCGCATCTTCACCGATGCGCCGGAGCTCTTTTTCCGCCATTTCCGGATAGGCGTCATAATCCAGGGCGATCACCGCTCGCCCTTCGTTGTTGTTGCGGGTCGTGCCTACAAACGTCGTAATGGCGCCCGCTGCCGGATCGGTGACGAAATCGACGAGTTCCTGAAGATTCAGCGGCTTGTCGGTTATGCGAAACATAGCTTGGGCAGTTTCTGCTTTCAGGTTTCTGAGTTTTGACTTCCCTACACGAATCGCGAAATCCGGAACACGAAACACCTAAAGACGGCTCCCCTATCCACCGCTGACCGGCGGAATAAAGACGACTTCATCCCGGTCGGCGAGCTTATGCTCGGGGGTCACGTAGCTCTGGTTAACGGCATAGAGAAGCCGAATTCCCGGAACATCGAGCTTCGGGTAATCCTCCTTGAGCGCGTGCCACAGGTCCGCTACTGTGCTGCCGGCCGCAAGCTCTTTGTTCGCTTCGGCCGTTCCCGCCCGGTCACGCAAAATGGCGAAGAACTTGACTCGAACGTTCATCGGCCTTGGAGCTGGGATACCATGTGGCGAATCTCGGGCAGGATTATTTTCTCCATCGCCAGGGTGACAGCTCCCTTGGAGCCTGGCAACGAGATTAGAATCTTGCCTCGTGCCGTCCCCGCCGCGGCCCGGCTCATGACCGCCGCCGAGCCGATGTCGAGGTAACTCAGATAACGAAAGATTTCGCCGAAGCCGTCTAGCTTCTTCTCGATAAACCGGCTGACGACTTCGTAGGTGCCGTCACGGGGCGCAATGCCGGTGCCACCGTTTACGATCACAGCGTCTATGTCCTCGCTCCCGAGGGCTTGTTCGAGAACCCGTTCAATTTGCGCCGCCTCGTCTTTAACAATCTGGTATCCGGAGGCTTCATGGGTGTGGTCGCTTAAGTATTTCTTGATCGCCTGCCCGCTCGCATCCGTGCTCTCGTCCCGCGTGTCGCTGACCGTTATGACAAAGCACCGGATGCTTTTCTTTCCTCTTTCCTTGTGTTCGTGAACTGACATGGAAGGACCCCTCTAAGTTCGTATAACAACGGCCCTTATCGAATTCAACGTGCGACCGTCCTAGGCCATTGTCGCGCAAGCCATTTCTTCGCGCTGTTGCGGCCGGCATACGAGACGCATAAGATGATGATCCTATGAATCGTGCTGGTGAACCGTTTTCCCTCTATGTTCACATTCCCTACTGCCTCAGTAAATGCCCATACTGCGACTTCAACTCGCACGTCGTGCCGCACATACCTGAAAGGCAGTACACCGCCGCACTGCTGTGCGAATTGGAGTGGTTTGGGTCCGCAGACGACTGGCGCAATCGACCGCTACAAAGCATTTTTTTCGGCGGCGGCACGCCCTCGACTTTCTCGCCCGGAAGTATAGGAGCTATCCTGGAGCGGGCTGCGTCCTTGTTTGCGATCGAATCGGAGTGCGAGATCACGTTGGAATCTAACCCCGGCACTGTCGATCAAGCCAAATTCGCGGGTTACCGGGCGGCAGGGGTCAATCGGATCAGTGTCGGAGTGCAGTCTTTTCAGCCGCGGCTGCTCAAGTTTCTCGGTCGCGCGCACTCTGCCGAGGAGGCGCGACGGGCGCTGGAGACAGTGCGCAAAGCGGGTTTTGATAACTTTAGTTTCGATTTGATCTATGCCAATCCTGGTCAAAGCTTGGCCGACTTGCAGGCCGATTTAGATACTGGCCTTGAGGTTCATTCGCCCCACCTGTCGGCGTATAACCTCACTTTTGAAGAAGGTACGCCTTTTCATCACGACTACCGCACGGGTAAGCTCCGATCACTGAGCGAAGATGAAGAAATTGCCATGGCCGAGCTGATTGAAAACAAACTGAGCGCCGCTGGATTAGAGCGCTATGAGATTCCTAATTACGCGAGGCCAGGCTGGCATTCCCGGCACAACGTGAATTATTGGCGCGGCGGAGACTACCTGGGGGTCGGAGCCGGCGCCCATAGCTTTCGCAATACCAACGCCGAGGCTGCAATGAGCGTTCGATGGAGTAACGAGAAAAACCCCGCTCGTTACATGGAACAAATCGCCCGATCGAACGAGGCCGTGGTCGAACGAGAAGAAATCGACCGGGTAAAAGCAGCCGGCGAGTTCATGTTTCTTGGACTGCGGATGACCCGCGGTGTGTCGTCCGATAGCTTCCGCTCCAGGTTCGGCCAAAGCCCGCTGGAGTTTTTCCCCAGGATAGAGGATTGGCTGGAAGGCGATCTGATGGAGGAGAAACATGGCTTTCTGCGCCTGAAACCGAAAGGCTTGCTGGTCGCGAACTCAATTTTCGTGCAGTTCATGCAGTCAGAAATTTAGGAGCAAACCATGACACCGGGTATCATTAACGGCTTAGATAAGATTCGCGTTGATCACATCGGCAGTTTAGTGCGCCCGGCGAAGTTGAAGGACGTCTTCGCTCGTTACGACAGGGGTGAGGCGAGCCAAAATGATCTGCTTAACGCTCAAAACGAAGCCATCCGCCAAGTCATCAGGCTGCAAGAAGATCACGGCTTTCCGGTTGTCACCGATGGCGAGTTTCGCCGCCATAGCTTTCAGGAAAGCTTTTCCGAATGCGTCAGCGGTTTTCAGGTATCCGGAAACGTCGCGCTCTATTATGAAAACCGCAATATCAATCCTGCGCCGCTCCAAAGGGCGGAGCAAGATTTCGACGAAGCAGGCCCGGCGATCATCACGCGGCGCGGCGCGGTGGAGCGGCTCAAGCTAATCCGCAATCTGCCGCTGGAAGAGTTCCGCTACGCGCAAAGCGTCGCGACGGTTCCGGCCAAGGTAACGGTGCTCGGTCCGGATCGCATCGCGCAGCGTTTCAGGTGGGAGGCGTCACGCGAGATTTACAAAGATCTGGAGGACTTTGTCGATCACGTCGTCGAGATCGAGCGGCAGATGATCGGCGAGCTGGTCGCCGCCGGCTGTAAGTACGTCCAAATCGATGCGCCGGGTTATACCGCTTATGTGGATACGGTGTCCATTGCCCGAATGCGCTCCCGCGGCGAAGACCCGGCTCGCAACTTCCAGCGCTCCATCGACGCCGATAACGCGCTCATCGAAGGCTTCCCGGGCGTGACCTTTGGCATACACGTTTGCCGGGGCAACGCGCGCACCGTCGATCCGAAAACTGGCAAGCTCGTGCCCCAGTGGCACCGCGAAGGCTCCTACGATGACATCGCCGAAAAGCTTTTTAACGGACTAAGACACCAGCGGATTCTACTGGAATACGACAGCGATCGCGCCGGCGGCTTCGAGCCCCTGCGGCTCGTGCCTAAGGATAAAGTCGTTGTGCTCGGGTTTGTTTCGACGAAGAGCTCCGAAATGGAAAACATCGATGAGCTAAAACGGCGCATCGACCAGGCGAGCAAATTCCTACCGCTGGAGCAGCTCGCTCTGAGTCCGCAGTGTGGTTTTGGCGGGATCGATTCGAAGGTGCTCAGCGAAGACGAAATGTGGCGGAAGCTGGATAGCGTCGTCGAGACTGCCATTCAGGTTTGGCACTGAACGCGTTTATGCTCGTGAACCAGCGCGTGCTACGCATCGAATGGGGTCAATGCGATCCCGCCGGCATCGTCTTTTATCCGCAATATTTCACTATCTTTGACACCAGCACGGGATGGCTGTTCGAGCGCACCGGGCTGTCACCTTCCGTGATGCGGCGAAAATACGCGATTGTCGGGCTGCCGATCGTTGATGTTGGCGCTAAGTTCTTTTTGGCTTGCCGGTTTGATGACGAAATCATCGTAGAAAGCTCGGTCAGCGAGTGGGGCCGCAGCAGCTTCACCGTCCGTCACCAAATAAGAAAAGAGCGTGAGCTCGCCGTCGAAGGATTCGAGAAGCGCGTTTGGGCAGCTCCTCATCCTGATCGCCCGGGCGGCATTCAGGCTCAACCTGTGCCGGAGGAAATCATCGCCAGTCTCTCCGATCCGACCGGCTCGAAAAGGTTAACCCTCGGAGATGCCGCTGAAAAATCGTAATGCAAACGACGTTGCGGCGTTTCCAATCTCGAGCACAAACATACGCGTGCGGCGTCAACTGTCTGCGCTCACCCTGGTCAGCCAGTCTTCATGCACATCCACCCAAATCGAATCCGGGTCGTGGCACGGCGACACTTCACTGAGATCGAACCGCACCGTATAAAGCGGCGGATGAATGCCTCGATGGTCTCGCAAGTTCTCCAGGATACCGTGAGCGGAGCCGATGATCCCGCGTTTGCCTCGGACATACTGGGGGGTTCTCGGGTTGCCGCTGGGGTTTTCCGACGCGACGATTACCGCATCGCCTACTTTGAACTTGTTTCTCGCTTCCATGGTTTCTAATCGGGCCGGACTCTCGGAGTTTCCGACTGGCCACGGATAGCCGTCCCCGCTGCTGACTGTGCCGGGGTCAACGGGTCGCCTGTGCCCAACAGGCTATCGACCGTAACAAGTTTTGCCAGTTCCTCTTCGGACATACCTTCGCTGCCCGCGGGCCGCAGCGGTAGCACGAAATAACGCACATCGGAAGTGCTGTCATACACCTGGACTTCTTTTTCCACCGGAACCTTATAGTCGAACATTTCTTCCAGGGTGGCGCGGGGCATCTGAACAATTTTGCTACGGTAGCTCTCGTGTTTATACCACCACGGGGTATCGCCAAGAATATCGTATGGGTAACAAGAGCAGAGCGTGCAGACGATCACATTGTGCACGCGATCGGTGTTTTCCACGACAACCAATTTGCCGACCTTTCCCTGGTGCACGCCCATTTCACGAAGCGCTTCACGCCCGGTATTCAATAAAGCTTGCTTGAACGCTGGGTCCTGCCATGCTTTGGCAACAATCACACCGCCGGCCCAGGGCCGCTCTTCGTGCAGTTGCTTCCAGCGTGCTTCCAGCTCGCCACGCGTGGACCAGCCGCGGCGAATCAGGGCCTGGACGAATACCTCGAGCACTTCCTGATAGTCGGTTAAATCTCGCTCAAGGTTCGCCATACGTTGCTCGAGCGTGCCATGGTGTTCTTTTTTTTTGATCTTGAAGAAATCGTCGTAGTCGCCGCGCTCCTTACGGTTGTCTTCGGTGACCATGTCCATGGCCTCGACAGCGCGGGCGGAAACCAGCGCGATGCCCTTCACGTATTCATCGAGCCATTCTTCCAGATAGCGTACCCGAGCTTCGATGTTCTTTCCCTGAGGTTTGTTGATCTTGAAAAACTGGTCTTGCTTTCTGAGGGCCACCCGGGCTTGAAGCAAATCGCTGAAGGTGACAATGCCGCGCCGCAGTAAGTAAATCATCCGCGGCTCCAGGCGCTTGGCCCTGTAGTACTCGAGATCCTCTTCGACCGCGCGAATGTGCGACTCGAAATCATGCATGTGCCCTTCAAACGGTTTGTGCGAATGCCCATGTGTTCCTGACATTGATCCTCCTCGGGTGAATCGGAGAGGGCGCGTTTTCGGAGCCAATCTTGTAAACGAGTCAAATACCGACAGTCAATGGCTGTCAAAGATCTCCTGATAGTCCTTCAACTTCGCTTTTATCGATTCGGTTTCGGTCGCTGTAGGCTTTGCCGGATGCTCTGCCGGCGGCAAACAACCCAACTTCATCAAACAGGCCATCAGTAAGAGGCGGGCTTTGGTAGCGGTTAAATTATTTCCGGCTATGGCGAGTGGGTCGCGGGATGGATCGACAAACCCGCCGGCGTTGCCGCGGCCTACCTTCACGACCGGCATGCCGCTAAAAGTCGCGCGTTTCAGCGCCGCATCGACGGCATTACTCATGGCTCCAAACGGGGCCGAGCCTTCCGCGACAAACCCGGCAAGGGGCGCCTCGCGCAAGTTTTTCTCAATCCGCGCAAGGATATCCACCTCGCTATCAGCGTTTCCGAAAGTATCCTCCGGCAAGTAGCGCGCATGCTTGAGGAGCGTAACCTTAGGAATTGCGCCGGGCAGCAAGTCGCCACCGCCATCCTTGATCGTGACCGGAATCGTCCCGAGCTTGAAGCTTTGAAGTTTCGAACCTTGTACATGCCTCGGCAACTGGCGGGTATTCACGGCTGACCGATAGGTATGCCGTTTCACTGTTTTGAAAGAGAACTGCGGCGCCCCCGGGTGCCCGATGCGTCCGATGATCCCGCCGTGCCCTCCCGTTGCAACGTAACCGCCTGGCCTCGCGTCGGCCTTCTGAACGTCGCGCGCCGTGAAGATCTGCTCGTCGAGAAGCGCCACTGCGCCAATAAAGTCGCGGCCATTTTCATCCGCCCAAATGTTGGACGTGATGTAATCCACGGCATCGACAATGTTGCGGTCGCCGTCATTGCCGATAGCGCCGTGCGGCCGCTGGGAGGAATTCCCGACGATGGGAACCGTCGTGTCGATCAACAGATTCAGCCAGTAAATTGTCTCCTCGACAAACGGGCTGCCTTCCAGCCAAATGCCGCCCAAGTATTTTCCGCTGCTCAATGCCCTTTGCACGACGTTGGTGACGCGAGCGAGCGCCGCCATGGGAGGCTCTCTGCGCAAATATCCAGGCCGATAAGGAAAAAAATCCTCACCGCGCCGCTCCGGCGCAATGTCGCCGCCGCCCACATCCGTGCGCAGGCCCTGCGCTAAACCTTTCGAGTAACCGCCGGAGGGCAGCGCGCGGTAGAAATCGAACTCCGCTTTCGCGGAAAGAAGGCAGCCAACGCCTTCATCAGAGATGCCCAAACGATCTATTTCGTCAAAAAGCCGCGAAGCGTCGGGGAAAAACGGCACCCGGCAGAGTTCGGCGGGGGCGTTCTTTTCAGTGCCGTCCCCCTCCCAAGCTTGACCATTTGCTTGGCGCGCCATGTAGGGCAGCGGGTAGAGACCATCTGCGGGTTCCAACGTCACTTCGTACACCGGCTTGTCGTTTGCGCTGGTGGGCTGTTTGTGAAAGGTCCCGGCCGAATCCAGATAGCCGTCAGGGGGCGCATAGAGTTCCGCGGCATCTCGCTCAAGGGGATGCGCGCTGAACTGTTCGATGTAGACAGTTACCGGCGCGGCGATCCGCTGCGGGCGAAGAACATCGCTGCGCATGGGAGTGCCGTCTGAGTTCGTGCGCAGC
>DATACQ010000230.1:0-2300 GCA_036258955.1 Binatia bacterium | reverse complement strand
CTCACGGGAATAGTCAAAATACTCCTTCCAACGAGGAGATTGTTCCCGCCACAGTTATGTTTACTGATATCGAAGGGTCGACTTCGCTCACGCAGCGACTGGGCGACGAAGGTGCCCATAGGCTCCTGCGGGAGCACAACGAAACGGTACGTAGAGCCCTGGACTCGTATAATGGCAAAGAGATCAAGCACACCGGAGACGGGATCATGGCTTCGTTTTTCTCAGCGTCGAGAGCAGTGGGATGTGCACTTTACATTCAGCAGTCGTTTGCAAAGCGCAACGATGTGAATCCGGAAGATGCTGCCAGGATTCGCATCGGTCTGAATGCGGGCGAACCAATCGCGGAAGGCAACGACCTGTTTGGCACCGCAGTACAGCTGGCGCGACGTATCTGCGACCGGGCGGAGGCGGGTGAAGTGCTTGTATCCGACGTAGTTCGGCAGTTAGTTGTCGGAAAGGGATTTTCCTTCAAGCAGTTAACTGCAGAGACACTCAAAGGGTTTGTCGAGCCAGTCGTGCTTTTCAGAGTTCACCCTCTGTAATTGAGTTTACTCAGAGACTTTGTCGAAAAGTTAAAAGAATGAAGACCAAGATCACCTGTCGTATCGAATATCCAAAGCATCGACGCTGAACGCTAATCAAGCAAGCGGCGAATTATTTCCGCCTCGATTAAGCAGATCTTACACGGAAACCGGGCCGGCATCGGAAACAACGGCCGCTAGTGATGGAGCTATTGGATCGATACAGCGGCCTTAAGCACGCACGATCCGGAGAGTTCTTTGAGGGTTCGGTTGAGGGGTTATAAAGCCGGGCTCGCAGAGCGATCCGGAAAAGATCGAGACTGAAGCAAACATCCGAAAATGATTTCACGAGATCGTGAAGCTAAGTACTTAAGTCAAGATTTGCCCCATCTGCTGATTCATGAACCAGGCCTCGGCGAATCCTTGCAAGCTGATCAACGCTCGACAGTATGATTCCGTCACCCTTAACGCCATTTGCTCATGAATCCGATAATCGCCTGGACGTACACTTCCGGATGTGTCGCGTGTGGGATATGCCCGGCGCCCGGAATACTAAGCACCTCCACAGACGGAAGCACCTCGGCGAGCTTGGCAATAACCGGCGCGAACATCGGCGGGCTTAGCTCACCGCCCGTGAGCAGGGTTGGCCGGGAGAATTTTTTGATCAGTTCGACGTCCAGGCGCAGCTGCTCTGGATCGTTCGCCTCGTCGAGGAAGGTCGGTGCGTTCTCGATCAGCTTCCGCTGGACCTCCGGTTCCAACTGAGCCCATGCGCCGGGCCCGAGCGCTACGTTCACGAACTGCTCTGCCGCCCCCGCATGATCTCCTGAAGCGATGCGCTCCACGACGGCACTGAGACTATGATCCACTTCCTGGAGCAACGGTGCTAGGGCGGGATTATCGGCGAGCAACGAGAACAGCGGCGGCTCGTGCGCGATCAGGCCCCGGAGGAGCTCGGGACGCTCGCCGGCTAGACGCAGCGTAATTGACGCGCCGAAGGAGTTACCGACCACCCAAGCTGGGACGAGCCCCAGATGCTTGATCAGCGCGGCCAGATCGGCGACGTCCTCGTCAACACTACCGGGCCCTAAAGGCCGCTCGCTTTGGCTGTGCCCGCGTCGGTCATAGGTAAGGACCCGAAACGACTCGGCCAAGCGCGGCAGGACTAGGTCCCAGTCATCATGAGAGTCCCAAGACCCATGCACCAAAACGACAGGAACCTCCGCCCTGCCATGGAGCTCGTAAAAGAGTTGGACGCCGTTCACCCTTGCGGTTGCCATCTCTACATTCTCCTTGGACCGGCGTGTCGCTGATCTCGCAAATGGCGGGCGCGATCACCGGTTCACCCGATAGCCCTTTATCCCGAAACGTCTGAAGCAATCAAGTCAAAACGGTGTTCACTGATCTCATTTCGATCTTTTTGAGAATTGTCAAACATGAAAGTGTCCACTGACAATGGACCGGTGCGCGCGGCAGTAATACCAGCGCATTCATTCCTTGAGCCATCCGTCGTCATGCGGCCGAACTATCGGTGTCGGGTGAGACAGAGGGATGATGACGCGAGCGTAGCCTTTCGTTTTTTATCATTGTCATTGTACTTCTTACACTTGACGCCACCTTGTTCATTTGGACAATAGGGTTTATGCCATCAGTGGATCAAATAAACGTAAAACACAATTGGGAGGCGCGCGGATTCTCTTGTGACCTGTGGGTAGACCCGCCGGGACGGGTGTGGAACGACTTCGTCCATGAGACCGATGAGTTGGTGATGCTTGTCGC
>DATACQ010000229.1:0-4325 GCA_036258955.1 Binatia bacterium | reverse complement strand
TATCGAATCATGCAGCAGCACGGCGGGAGAATCGATGTGCGTAGCGAACCTGGGCAGTACTGCGAGTTTAGATTGTCCTTCCCACGCACGAGCGGCAATGAGGCCGATTTTATGCAGGCGTGAGGAGACGCAATGGAAAATCGTTACGATTATCAGAAATACGCGGTGCTGTACGTCGACGACGAGGAGATGTCGCTCAAGTATTTCACCCGGGCATTTAAACATCAGTTCCGCATTTTTACCGCCGCCAATGCCAAGGAAGCCTACCAGCTTCTCGAAGAGCATCGCGATAAAGTCGGCCTGATCATGACCGACCAACGCATGCCGGGAGAACAAGGCGTGCAGTTTCTCGGTCGCGCCCGGCAACTGCATCCTCACGCGATCCGTATTTTGACCACCGCGTATTCCGATCTAGAGGTGGCTATTGAAGCCGTCAACTCAGGCGCGATCTATAAGTACATCACGAAGCCATGGGAGGTGCCCGATCTCGAAGTTACTCTCAAGCGGGCATTGGAGTTTTTCATGGTCCAACGTGAACGCGACTTGCTGCTTAGAGAAAAGCTCTCCGTTTTGCATCGAATGATGATTACGGATCGGGTACTAAGCTTGGGCATTGTCGCCGCCCGTCTGGATCGCCACGTACGCAACTCCCTGCTAGCCGTGCGGAGCTTTTTGGATGTAGTTCCGGACCGGCTCATGGAACAAAAGGCGGACGTGGAGGAAGCCCGAAACCCCAACTACTGGAAAGAATTTTACGCTCACACGCAGGTCCAACTCCGGCGTATCACGGAACTACTCGGGGAACGGGTCAGCGCGGCGGATTTGAACCGCGCGTCCAGGGCCGAGATGGTGGATGTCAAAGAAACTCTCGGGAAAGCGTTGGAAAAGCTAAATGGGAACCTGTCACAAACGGGAGTTGCCGTTCTAAATCGAGTTCCGTCCGGACTCCCGCCCCTGATGGTCGAGCGTGAAAAGTTCGAACGGCTGCTGGATCTTCTCTTGAAGGAAGAGATCGTCAGTTTGTCTTCCGGACAAGAGGTTGTATTCAGCGCGCAACATCGCTCGGGTGATGAGGAGGTTTTAGAGATCGAAATCAAAGACAACGGTCCGGGGTTGCCGCGGGATGGACTTCGCGCGGTGTTCGATCCGTTTTTCGCGCGCATGGAGAAACGTCACGATTTCGGCATCAATCTCCTGGCTTGTTACTTCATTGTTTATCATCACGGCGGAAAGATCGATGTCCGTAGCGAAGAAGGTCAAGGCGTAACTTTTACATTGACTTTCCCCATGCAGCCGAAATTGGACTCATCCGGCGAAGAGGAGCAGGCATTTTTACAACGCGTGCTGGTTAACGATGCGTTTTGGGAACGGGTCATTGCTGCGGACGATTGATGGTGCCCCGTACCTTGATGGGACGACGGAAGATCGGCTTAGCTCGTTCGATCCCCTACGAGACCGCCTACCGGAATGATTCTGTGGATCTAATCGCCGGCAGCTTGGCCGTGACTGCAACAGTTCCCGACCGAGTGATCGCTTTCTCCGGTCTGAAGAGCGGCAAATCAACGTTAGGGACGGTGGCGGCGTAAAGCGAACTCACCTGTAACAACAAAACACGACCCAAAAACTCCTGATCGCTGGTTAGAATGGGCTCAAGACTCTCGCTCTCTTGTAGATACCATCGGTTCATCAAAGTCGTCACTAACCTTCGGGCGGATACTTGACAGTCAGAGGGTCCGACCTTAGTTTTTCCGCAAAATGGACTCGGAAAGGAGAGATGGCTTATGGATCTGGTAAGATGGGAGCCGTTTAACGGCTTGGATAGGATTCATTCCCGAATTAACCAAATTTTTGACGAGGCGTTCGGTCGTTCGCGTGAGTATACAACTCCCGCCAACAACTCCTGGTATCCTCCTGTGGATATTCTGGAAAGCAGAGATGCTTATCTGATTCGCGCGGAGCTGCCGGGAATGAAAAAGGAGGATATAAACCTAGAGTTCAGGGACGGAGCCGTAACCCTGAGCGGCGAGCGGAAATTTGACATGCCCGCCGACGGTGTAGAATATCACCGAAACGAGCGGGTTGCGGGCAAGTTTATGCGCAGCTTCTATCTCCCGCTGACCATAAAACAAGAGGAGCTTAAAGCTACCTATCGGGACGGCATCCTTGAAATCCACGTTCCCAAATCCGAGGAGGTTAAACCGAAGCAGATCGCTATCAATATGAATTGATAAATGACATGAAAGTACTGCGAACAAAAGGGGAAGCTAACGGCTTCCCCTTTTTTGTCGGAACAGTCCCCCCATTGACAGGTTACCACCAGAGCTTAGATTTTTGTTGCCGGGTAGTTAAACGAGGCTCTTTCAAAGGAAGCGGCAGGAGGCAAGTATCGCCGAAAGGAGGTGAGAATCAATGAAGGCTTTTTATTGGTTCGGCATCTACCTGCTACTGGGCCTATGGCTACTGATCTCGCCGTATGCCCTCGGGTTTACTGAAAACCCGCAGGCGTTTTGGAACGTCATTGCCTGCGGTGCGGTGTCAGTCGTGATCGCGCTAGCTGGTATGTACAGTGAGCGAGAGCAGGTTGGAGAACACGGTTATTCACATAAGTCTCCCAAGCCAGCATAAACCGTGATCCTACCTTTGCTGTTTTCACTACCTGCTCTGCCCGTCCTTTGAAGAGCAGGCCCGGCGCAGACGTCACAGGGAGTTCGGCCGGCGTTAACTCCCGCAGCCGTTTATACCTTCAGCTTCCGCGGAATGGTGCTTAACTCTTGGATCCTTCAATGCTTCAAATCTGGTCAGGAATACTTGACCGGTCGGCGATAAGTCAACCCATTTAAGGGCAAAAATCAGAGTCCAGCCCGACCGGCTGGGCGCTAATCGCAGCGTGGTTTATTGACGCAAATTAAGACAAAAAAACGGCGCGCGCGACGTTTTGTCAGCTCCAGCCTAAGTTAGAAGTCATCGCCCGTTTAACCATCTGGGCGCCCATATTCTCGAATTTATTCTCGAGTTCGATTTCTTTCGCAACTGTAACGCCGTCTTTGGTAACGGTCGGCGCGCCCCAGGACTTCTCGAGACAGACATTGCGTCCTTTGGGTCCCAAGGTGACCGTCACCGCATCAGCCAGTATATTGACTCCGCGCAGCACCCGGCTGCGCGCCTCTTCGCTAAAGCGCACTTCCTTAGCAGCCATTTTGCGATACTCCTTATTCAATGACTCCGAGTATGTCATCCTCGCGCAGGATCAGGTGTTCCTCACCGTTGAGCTTGATTTCAGTGCCGGCGTATTTTCCAAACAGCACCTTGTCTCCTGCTTTGACGTCGAGCGAGATTACCTTCCCGTCGTCCTGTCTTCCCGGGCCCACCGCTATGACTTTGCCTTCCTGCGGCTTTTCCTTCGCGGTATCCGGAATGATTAAGCCTCCTTTTGTTTTCTCTTCCTCTGCAATCCGTTTTACTATGACCCGATCGTGTAGGGGTCGGATGTTTGTCGCCATGTCGGCCTCCTCCAGATAAGATAGTTTAGTTGCCCATATGCAGCGTTTTGTTGAAAGTAAATTTCTCTTTCGCGCCGATAAGAAATGTGCTATTGCATAAGCGCCAACTCCCGCCCTCAAGCAACGGATTATCAGGCAGCACGTCGGCAGCTAAAAACGGGAGAAATATAATTCGAAATTTCCCAACGTCAAGCAGCACACAACAACTACTTGACGAACGCCGTCACAATGCTTACACAATCGACGGCTGGTCTTTGATTCAGGGAATATTTTTCCCCGCCGATATGCCTTCATCAAGCGGCGGTTAGAGATGACCAGAGGATTGAACGTGCTTGTCCGCTTAAATGGAAACCGGTTCGTCATTGCACTCTTATTCGCGGGTTTTTGATTACGTTCCCCGTTTGTCCCGGCGAGAACTCTTTGCTCACCTCATTTTTTTTGCCCGGCCTTCACCCGGGCGCCTTTTGACTGTGGGTCTCCAGTCGGGTTCAGAGCCTGACCTGCGGCCGACCCACGAGTCGGTTCATAGGGGCGGGGTAGATCCGCCATGCAAGTCACGACTCTCATGAAAAGAAACGGAAAGTCTTGGCAATAAAGAAGGAGGACCCTAGAAATGATTAAGTTCAAAAAACCCGTTTTTTGGTCGGCTGTCTTTTCGGCTGCATTGGCGCTCGGCGGATGCTCCTCTAAGACAGCACAGCCTGAAGCGGCTTCTGTCGAGTCCGCGCCATCGAAACCGGCAGAAACAGCAGAGGGCAAGAAGCAAGTAACGTCCGCGCCGGTAAAGTCAGAGGGCACGGCGTCGAGTCTGGACGCTCTACAGCG
>DATACQ010000228.1:0-6953 GCA_036258955.1 Binatia bacterium | reverse complement strand
CAATAGGGAGCGGCAGGTCGCGTGCACTGGCAACCTGCCGCTCAACGTGACTTGCGTCAGTCCCGCAATAGATACTCGCCCGAAAATGTCACCTGATCAGCCTCTGGAAGAGGATGATACCGAGCGCCCTGAACGTCTCGGAAGAGCCGCTCTAAACCGAAACTGCGATAAAAACCCTCGCCGCCGACAATTTCCATGGCCTTGGTTACAGCCCCGATGGCGCCATTAGCTACGTTGGTTTTTCGCGTGAGGATATCGTGGCCATTTTGATCGACGGCTTCGAAGTCGTAATTGTTAGCGATGCGCAGCATGTCGTTTAGCTGAATCTCAGCGGCCACGAGATAATTGTTCATTTCACCGATCAGATGTGCTACCTGCGGCTTCGCATTTTTTTTCCGGCGCATATGGCGGATAGACAACTCCGCGGCCTTCTGCGCGATACCGACGTAAACCGACATGATCAGCGGCATCGCCACGGTTAAGACGACGTTCCACACCGGGTGGTAAACGCCCCGGGGCCGTCGCAATACGATGGCGGCATCGGGCACGAACACGTTTTCCAGCTTAACCGTGTGAGAAGCCGTACCTCTCATGCCGAGCGCGCGCCAGTCGTCCATTACTGTGACTCCCTCCGCGTTCATCGGCACCGCGAAATGCAGCACCTCGTCCAATAACGGCGCGCTTGTGACCAGCATGTCGCCCATGACGGCCTGACTGGCAAAGTGTTTCTGCGCGCTGACCAGGTAGCCGCCGGCGGTTTTGGTAATCGAACCGTTGGACGCGAGCCAATCGCCGGCGCCCGTACTGACGAGCACGAGCTGTTTTTGCGCGACGTGCTTCAGCAGCGCATCGCCGCCCTGGCCGCGCCGGTATTTCCAAACCGTCGCTGCGATGAGATGCTGATGCATGGAGAGCGCCAGCGCGGTGGAGCCGCAGTATTGGGCTAGGGTGCGCAGCATATCGGCGATTTCGCGGTGCGAGGCTCCCCCGCCGCCCAGTTCTTCAGGGATCGCCGCGGAAAACACGCGGCGGTCTTTGAGGACCTCGTAGTTGCTGCTGACGAAGGCGTCGCCCTCGTCGTAAGCTTCAGCCCGGCCGGCGAATTCCTCGCCTAGGCTGCGAGCGATATCGACCCAATGGGATGCGTTTGCGTTTGTCATATATCTAGCCTCCTATAGTTTTTCTGAGGCCGAATATAACGTGGAACGTAGAAGCCCGCTTTGTTTAAGAGGTCAGATCTTTGACTGAGAAGCTCTTTCGTGCAGGCTGCTGAAAAAGACCCATATGCTTTTGTTGCGCTCGAACGATTTCGCGTCAGCGGACGATAGTGTAAGGGAAGGTCGCGACCTTCCCCTACGAGTCGATCTTCGCGCGCCTTGCCTCTGGACTTATTGAGCAGCCTGCAAGAGGCTTGTTTTCAGCAGCCTGGCGCGCGCGGTGTACAGTCTCGCCGGCTCGGGTTAACGCTAGACGCGAGAGTCGAGACCTCCTTCCGGTAATTCGCCGGAGATACGCCGAACTTTTCCTTGAAGGCGCGGCTGAAATGCGAGAGGTCTTCGAACCCGCAATCCAGGGCGGCTTGCGAAACGTTGAGCGCGGGATTTTTGAGCAGCACGGCGGAGTATTCCAGCCGTTTATGCAACAGCCACTTGCCGGGAGACTGATTGTAGAACTTGCGGAAGTCGCGTTTGAAAGCTGAAAGACTGCGATGAGACAGTTTTGCAAAATCCTCGAGTGAGAGGTTGTAACAAAAATTTGCTTCCATGATTTGCGACAAAGAGGGTCCTTTGGTTTTGAGAAGCGATTGAAAATAGGCCGCAAGTTCCGGATTATTGTGCCCCAATAATATGCTCACGATCAGTTCCTTGAGTTTCAGGGTCAACAAGGTCTCCGCCGGCTTTTCCGTTCCCGTGAAGTAGGCGAGCATGGATTGAAAATAAGCTGCCATGGTCACATCGCCATTGACGAGAATTGCGGCTTCGCGGAGCGGGTCGCCAACCGGGCGGCCGCTCAATTGGCCCGAGACTTCCCTGACGACATCGCGAACAAAGTTATCCGAAACGAAAAAGACCATCACGCAGAAATCGTCCCTAAAATCCTGGTAAACGATGGCGGCGCCTTTTTTGAAAAACAACGTCTGACCCTTTTCTGCCGTCCAGACTCCGTCCGCAGTACGCCAGGTTTTCCTGCCGCTAAGTACATGAATGAAATAGTCCATTGGTGTCCAGACTCCGGCGGCTTCTTGCTCAATGGGACACTTGTATTCGACAAAAAGCAGCTCTCCCACCGTGAATTTATTAAAATGCAAATTCTCTCGGATGGTCTCGTACGTGTTCATCATCGGGATCATAGAGCATCGCCTCGACTGAAGATCTACGCCCAATCATCTAACTCTTTGTGCCGCGCTTTCCAAGCATTTGGGTCGGCCAGCACTAAACCCACAACACGTGCATACGCCCAAACCTACGCTGATTCTGGGTGTTTTATTTGTGAAATTAACAACCCGCTGTCTCGTTTTTGACGCATTTTCCCGCGTCTGACGCCGCTAAGTAACGAGTCTTTGTGGCACAGAAACTGCTGAAACTTTACGGAGGGAAACGTTGTCTGCGCCGTAACTTTCGCTCCGAGGTAGCTGACGGCTTGTTTCCACTACAACGAGGTGAAAGGAGATACAAATGAACTTGACGAAGAAGAAATTTGCGATCCCCATGATAGCGGGCCTCCTCATGGTGAGTGGACTAGCCGCCTGCGACCGGGAAGGGCCTATGGAACGTGCCGGAGAACAGGTCGATAAAACGGTGGAGAGAGCCGGCGATAAAGTAGAGAGATCGACGGATCGATAGATCTGGAGACGTAATCTCGCTTTGAGGATGAGCTTGATGGGGGTTCACGGTTTTATCCGTGTGACCCTCATCAAGTCAGCTTATATTCCTACAGTCCCAGACTAACGGAAAACGGTTGAAATCCTTCATTATGGGCTCATGCTGAGCCTATGCAGCAATCCTGCTTCAGCAGAATCAAATCCGCGCCAGATCCCACGTTCTTTTTTGAACGCGTGGAGTCATTAGCATCCGCCTCGTGGGCCTGAAGGTCCGGAATCACTGGAAGGAACGACTTAAACCAAGCGTAGCGGTGGAACGGCTTATCGACTTGAACTCCGGCTAGCTATGCATCTTCCCGTGAACCCCCCCGTCTTGCCGATGCTCGCCAAGCGGGTCGGCGAGTTGCCGGCCGTTGGAGATTGGATCTTCGAACCGAAATGGGACGGGTTTCGTGCCTTGGTCTTTCGCGACGGCGACGACATCCTGATGCAGAGCCGCGACGAAAAATCGCTGAACCGTTACTTTCCGGAACTGCTCGAGCCGCTCAGTTCACAGTTGCCCTCCCGCTGCGTTCTTGACGGCGAAATCGTCGTCGCAAAAGATGACGCGCTCGATTTCGATGCACTGCAGCTCCGTATTCATCCCGCTGCGTCGCGAGTGAAGCTTCTTTCACGAGAAATCCCGGCATCGATCGTTTTCTTCGACGTGCTCAGCGACGGCCAGCGCGATCTGCGCGACATGGCGTTCCAAGATCGCCGACGAATTCTGGAAGCGCTGCTTTCATCTACAGCGCCGCCAATTCACCTCACGCCAGCGACGAGCGAATTAAGCGTAGCGGCGGATTGGTTTCGTCGGTTTGAGGGCGCTGGTCTTGACGGCGTCATCGCTAAGCAGGCTTCCGGAACGTACGAACCCAATAAGCGGGTCATGCTCAAGGTCAAGCACGAGCGCGAGTGTGATTGTGTGGTCGCCGGCTTTCGCTGGCATAAAAAGGGTGAGCGCATGGCTGTTGGCTCGCTTCTACTCGGGCTTTTCGACGACTCCGGAACGCTGCAGCACGTCGGGGTCTGCGCGAGCTTTACGGATAAGAAACGACACGAGCTCGTGGAATTCCTCGCTCCGTACCGCAAGAACGCGCTGGCTAAACACCCTTGGAAACATTGGGCCGAGCAAGCATCAGTGGGCGGCGAAGCCGAACATCGCATGCCCGGTGCGCAGAGCCGCTGGAGCGGCGGCAAAGACTTATCGTGGGAACCGTTGCGTCCGGAACTGGTGGTTGAGGTCGCGTACGATCACATGCAAGGGAACCGTTTCCGCCACACAGCGCAGTTCCGCAGGTGGCGCACGGACAAGAAGCCGAGCGACTGCACGTACGAGCAGCTCGAAGTCGTTCCACCGGAAGAGCTGGCGATGATTTTCTCGCGCGCCCGCTAGCCCCGCTGTACTGGTTCCAATTGAACTGTTTGAACGACTTGAACTCTATCGGTGCCATGCGCGCGTGGGATCGTCATCCGGGTCGGGGGTTTCTTGCGTCGGGCGCAGCTCTTCCGGCACATTTCGCAGGTTCACTCGGATGCGGGTCCAGGTCGACGATCTGCCACGCATGGAATCAACTAGCACGTCGTCCACGGCGAGAAGCGCGGCGACTTCCGGATATTTGCTCTTCCACCTCTCGAGACCGGCGAGCGCCGCTTCTCTATCCGGAGATTTCGCCAAGACCAGAAGTGGTGCCCTGATCCGTGACTTCTTCACCGTAGCGTTCTTTCTCCCGGAGCGGGCGCGCGAAGGCGCTACGCGCGGTGCTTCGCCCTCCATCTTACGAAAGTGCGGAGGCCAGGGTGCGTCGCCGAGACCGGCCGCTTCGTCTTCCGCCGCGAGCTCTAGCAGCCTTTCGAGAGAACCCGGCACCGTGTCGATGTCCGCGTGTGGGTCGCCTAGCTCCTTGAAGCGCTTGGGAACCGTGAGCACGGTGAAATCAGCCAGGTCGCAATCCGCGACTTCGTGCCAATGAAGCGGCATCGAAACGCGGGCGTCCGGCAGCGGGCGCACGGAATAGGCGGAGCAGGTGGTGCGGTCCTTCGCGTTTTGATTGTAGTCGAGGAATACTCCGTGACGCTCCTCCTTCCACCATTTCGAGCTGGCAAGGGCCGGTGCGCGCCGCTCCACTGCGCGCGATAACGCGAGCGCGGCGCGCCGCACCTGGACGAAGGTCCAGCGCTGTTCGATGCGCACATTCACGTGCATTCCGCGTGAACCGCTCGTTTTTGGCCAGCCACGAAGCCCCACCTCTTCCAGAAACGATTTCACCTCGAGAGCCACACGGCGCACATTATCCCAGCCGACGCCGGGATTTGGATCGAGATCGACGCGTAACTCGTCGGGATGATCGAGATCGTCGGAGCGCACGGGATGCGGATGCAGCTCGATGCAGCCCAGGTTTACGACCCAAGCGAGTCCTGCCGCGTCATCGACGACGATCTCCTCCGCTTTGCGGCCCGATGGGAATGATAGCGTAACCGTGCGCAACCACGGCGGCCGCTTGGCAGGGGCGCGTTTTTGATAAAACGCCTCGCCTTCGGCACCATCGACGAACCGTTTGAGAACCAGCGGGCGGTCGCGGATTCCAGCGAGAACGCCCGGCCCGACCGACAAATAGTAGCGCACGAGATCGAGCTTTGAGAGCTTCGTCTGCTTCGAAAAATACGGCTTGTCCGGATGAGTTACGCGGACCTCGCGTCCGTCAATCGCTAGAACCGCAGCTGTGTCTTTCTTCATCACGTTTACAGCTTAACAATTCCACGCTTGCGATCCAGTTCTGTTTTGTGACAACCGACCCTGCTCGATCATGTGGTAGATGGCGCTGCTTGAGCAGAGATGTGATATGGCTGGGAGACAAGGAGGTGAATCATGGGCGCTACTGAGAAAATTGCCAGCTTCATAGTAGACATCGGCTATGAAGGCATACCGCGCGATGCCGTGCAGAAGGCCAAGCGCACGGCTCTGGATTGTGTGGGAGCGGCTCTGGCCGGCGTTGGCGAACCGGTCAGTCAGGCCATTACAGGTTACGTAGCGAAGCTCGGCGGGCCGCGCCAGGCATCTGTCCTTGGAGCTGGCCTCAAAGTTTCGGTTCCAGATGCTGCCCTGGCCAATGGCTGTATCGCCCACGCTTTGGACTACGATGACTGTGGCGTTAAGATTGGCCACCCCAGCGTTTTGGTTCTTCCCGCCGTGCTCAGCCTTGGCGAGCATCTGGGAGCTACCGGCCAGGATATACTCGTTGCCTACATCGTGGGGCTTGAGGTCGAGGGCAAGCTTGCGCTTCACGCAGACTTCAAACTGATGCAGAGCCGGCTCAACCATCAGAGCTGGTATGGCTCCGTAGGAGCGGCTGCCGCCTGCGCCAAGCTCCTCCGGTTGGACCTAACGAAGACCAGAATCGCGTTAGGCATCGCCGCCAATTTTGCCTGCGGTCTGTCGGCTAACCACGGTAGCATGGCCGGTGCAATGGCAGCGGGTAATGCTTGCCGCAACGGCGTGATTGCCGCTCTGATGGCCCGGGAAGGAGTCACCGCAAACCCCGACATCATCGACGCGAAGAATGGATTTTACGACACGTTGGTGGGTCGGGGCCATTACGACGCGCAGCGTATGGCCGAAAGTTTGGGCAATCCGTTCTACATCGAGTCTCCGGGCATTGGTTTAAAAAAATATCCAAGCTGCTATCACACCCATCGAGCGCTGGACGGAGTGTTCCACCTGTTAAGAGAGCACCGCCTTAGCCACGAGCACATCGCCGAGGTCGACATCGGCACCTCGGAGCGTGCCATGCGCGTGCTCGCTTTCTCCGAGCCCGAAACGGCCTACCAGGCCAAGTACAGCATGCCTTACTGCATCGCCGCCGCGCTGGTGGATCATCAGGTAACGCTCGAGACTTTTACATCTGAGAAGATGGAAGATCGCGACATTATTGACGTCCGGAAGAAAGTTCATCTTTCTTTTCCCAATCTCCCCATCTGGCCTGGTCTGGCGGACGTCGGGCCGGAGACTCAATTTGTAGGCAACCCGGTAACCGTTCGAACGACGGATGGCCGAAGCTATAACGCACGTGTTGACATACCTCGTGGTGATCCC
>DATACQ010000227.1:0-4548 GCA_036258955.1 Binatia bacterium | reverse complement strand
ACCCTCCGTGTCCTTCGCGTGCTTCGCGGTGAGAGTGTATGGTCTCGTCAGTTGGCAGCGAATGCGGGAATCCAGAAACTTAGGTTTCGATCTCCTCTTCTTGATCGATCTTGTTGACGATCAATCCGGACGGTAACTTGGGGTAAAAGTATGTTGATTTTTGGGGCATCGTCTCCCCCTTGCTGGCGATCGCCAGAACCTCGTCCGCTTTGGGCGGATTGAGAATGAACGCGGCTTGAAAGTCTTCTTTCTCCAGCGCCTGTAAAACAGCTTCTTCGTCTTGCGAATAGCGGGTCGTCTCCCCACTAACCTGCCTCTCCGTGCCGAGCCCCAAAACATGCTCCAGGATCAGTAAATGCAAGGTTGTGACATCAAGCTCCTGAAGCTGCGCGCTCGCGTCTTTGGCCAAGCGCTGCATGATCCTTTTGCTCTTCAGCCGCAGGATTAAGTACCGCGGGTCACGCTTGAAGACAGCGCCAATGACGTGCTTCTTTTTGCCGCCGGTTCTAAGCGCTTTCAGAAACCATCCTTTCCCCTCGGGTGTTTTGGGATATTGTTCCAAATAAAAATATTTTTGTAGCTCTTCTTCCAGCTGGAGAAATGGCTTAGGCTCGTAGCCGCGCACCAAGCGGTGGGTCGGGAGAATGACGACGTTGTCATCGATTAAGTTGGCGAAGTAAGTAAGGACAAAATTGTATGCTTCGCGACCGCTGCCCGAGCTGCGCTGGGCCCGCAAGTGATTGCAGTAATCCAAGGCGGCCTCGTACCGGTGGTGGCCGTCCGCGATAAGCAGCGACTCTTCGCGCATATACTCCTGCAGCCGTCGGATGACTTGCATGTCGGTGATGCGCCAGAGAGCGCATTCTTGCGCATTCTCCTGTGTCACCTCGATGAACGGCGCAATGCCTTCTATTTGCATCGCCAGCGTTCGATTAATGCTTGGTTGGGGTTGGGAGTAGAGCGCGAAAATAGGACTTAGCTGCGCATTGGTGGCGAGCATCAGTTGGAGGCGATCTTTTTTCGGCGCAGCGAGAGTCCTCTCGTGCGGCCGGACGTTTCCGGTGGCGAAATCTTCCAAGCGTAGCAGCGCGAAAAAGCCCCGACGATTCTTCTGCTCGCCTGTAGGAAGCGTAAACCGATGTGCCATGTAATAGATTGCCGGCGAGGGGTCACGCTCAAAAACGCCTTCATGGGTCCAGCGTTCAAGCAATGCTGGCACCGCTGCATAAACATCGGAGTCTTGGCTTAGATCCAGCCGTACGAAGTTATAAGGCGACCGTTTATGAAGTTTCTCCTGCTCATCTTTCGAAATAACGTCGTAGGGTGGCGCGATAACCTTGGTGAGATCTCGGATTTTTTTCTGGTTGTAAAAGACCCCTCGCAACGGCGCGATGCTGACCATAATTTTGGGTTACCTTCTCAAAATTTTAGATAGGTGGAAAACGGCCTCAGATCGGAATATGCGAGGATCAAGTAGCAATAGAATGGTGCATTATACCGCCACTCCATTGGATCCCGTATCCAACTGCTTTTCTTAGATTAGCACCTCTCAAGAATCCTGGCAGGCTGCTCAAAAAGATCCAAAGGTGAGGCGCACGAAGACCGGTGCGCGGAGGCGTACTCTTGTTGTACGTTGACGCGAAACCGGTCAAGCGTAACGAAGCATATGGGTCTTTTTCAGCAGCCTGCGTTAAGATTCTTTGGCAACGCCTAGGGACATCGCGCCAATTCCTTCGATCTCGGCCTTCAGTATATCACCGGGTTTTAACTTCTCCTGGAACTCAGGCGAGTCGGGGTTGCCGGTCGTAATTAAGTCGCCGGGAAAGAGTGTCGTTACTTCGGAAAGGAAACTCACTAGGGTCGCGATATCATTGATCATGGCATCGGTCTTTGCCGATTGTTTGAGCTCGCCGTTGATCCAGAGTTTCATCGACAGATTGTCGGGATTGGAGATTTCATCCTTCGTCGTGATCCACGGACCGATGGGCGCAAACGTCTCGAAGCCTTTGCGTACGTTCCGGGTGCCGGAGAGATTCTTGCTCAAGCCATATCCTCGCGCCGTCACATCGAGCATGATCGTGTAGCCGAAGATCGCGTTGAAGGCATTGGTTTTGCTCAGATGGCGCGCTCTCCTACCGATGACAACGCAGAGCTCCAGCTCGGGAAAGATGGAGTCAGCGTTCTTGGGAATGACGATGCTATCTTCAGGACCGGCAATGCATGACGGGGGTTTTAGAAAAATATTTTCGAGCAGTTCCTGGGGCGACGTCTTCGCCGCAGTGCCTCGGCCGCGTGCCTCGCCCAATCCTTCGCTGCCGCGCTTGTAGTTTCCCGCTGCAGCCCATATTTTTGACGGAGTTTCCACCGGGGGTTTGAGCAGTTTCGGATCAAGGGGGATGCCCTTATGTTCGCCGACCATACTATTCAACTGTGCGCCCAGACGATCATAATCCGCGATGAGATCGAGCATGGAGAAGTTGCGAGGCAAGGCGCCGTGTTTGGCGAGCACGTTTCCGACGGGGACCGCCGTATTATCCCTGATCACGGCGATGTCATTAGGCTTTATGGATGCGAATTTCACAGTGCCTCTCCTTCCGGCGCTTGGAAGATCAGGTGCGTTGGAATTTCAGCCCGAGACTCAAGACCCGAGACCCGGAACAGTTAAACGCAGCGTTGCATTTTCATTATACGGAAGCAGCCATTTTGACAAGATCCTGATCTCATAAGCTCATTTGATATGTGCACGTCCTTTCGGCGTCCTTGAGACTCCGAACTCGAGACTGCGCACCGCCGGTTTGCTCCATCATAACGGGTATGGCATAGAGACTTGTGCCCTCTGCCTGGTTGCAAGTTTCCATCCGCGCGGATCCCTCGGCGCTCGACGTTATTGCAAATTTTCTCATAGAGCGTGGCTCACCCGGTGCCGTCTTACGAAAACGCGAAGTCCAGGGTTATTTTGCTGTCGATGGAAACACGCGCCGCCTTTGTGGCGACGTGCAACGTTTCCTTCGCGATCTTAAGAAGTTCTATCCGGGCGTGAATGAAAAGGCTCTGCGTTGGCGTCGCGTCAAAGAACGTAATTGGAACCGTTCCTGGCAGAAATTTTTTACGCCGCAGCGGATCGGACGGAGATTCTTGGTATCTCCGCCATGGCAGCCGCCGCCGCCGTTAAGAGGGCGCCACTTGATCACCATCGAGCCTGGCCTAGCCTTCGGCACCGGCACCCACGCGACCACGCGATCCTGCATAGAGTTCCTGGAGAAAGTCGTAGAATCGCCTAACCGTAAAAGCTTCGATGCCCTAGATGTCGGCACAGGCTCCGGTATACTTTCAATAGCACTTGTCAAATTGGGCGCCCAAAAGGTATGGGCCATCGACAACGATCCCGTGGCGGTCAAAGTGGCCCGGCAAAACTTAAAGGTGAACAAGGTGGGTGACAAAGTGCGCGTTTCGGGCACAACGCTCGCTCGAATTCGGCGCTCGTTCCCCCTTGTGGTAGCGAATCTTACGGCGGAAACAATTCTGGAACTCGCCCAAGCCTTGGCGAGCAAGGTCGGCTCTGGAGGGTTCCTCATTCTGGCAGGAATCTTGTACCACAAGCTCCCTGGTGTGATGCAACCGTTTACTGTGGCTGGGTTCTACGTGCTGCAGCGCAAGCGTGAGAAAGAATGGGTGGCGCTGCTGTTGCGGCGCAGCTAATGAATGGCTCGTTTCTTCGTGCCGAGAGGCAATATTGAAGGCAGCCGCGGCATTGTTGTCGGGGAGGAACTGCTGCATTTGCGCCGCGTGCTGCGCTTGGCTGCCGGCGATATTATTACTATCTTCGACGACACCGGCCGCGAGCACGATGCGGTGATCTGTTCAGTCGGGCCTGAGGCCGCGGCGGTCGAGATTACCAGTTCGTACGAGGCAAAGCGCGAGTCCACTCTTGATTTGACGCTTGCTCTAGGGTTGACCAAAGGCGAAAAGATGGACTTCGTCATTGAAAAAGCCACCGAGTTGGGCGTGCAAACGATTGTGCCGTTTATCTCTGCTTATGCCGTCCCAAAGCTAAATGAACGAAAGATCGCTGCACGCAGCGAGCGCTGGCAAAAAATCGCCTTGAGCGCGGCCAAGCAATGTGGCCGGACGCAGATACCGAAACTGTTGCCGCTCTGTGCGTTTCGAGAATTCATCGGCCAAGTTTCACCGGATACTTTCAAGCTATTGTTCTGGGAAAAGGAAAGCACACAATCGCTGCGAGAGTTGCAACAACACCGCGGCGCCAAACCGGTATTGATAACGATCGGACCCGAAGGAGGATTCAGTGCCGAAGAAGCGGAACAGGCAACGAAGCATGGATTTCACCGTGTGACTCTGGGACGGCGTATCTTAAGGGCCGAGACCGCCGCCGTCGCGGCTCTCTCGGTCGCGCAGTTTCTCTGGGGTGATTTGCACTGACTTGCGCTGGTCTTGTCGAGCGGCTATCTCTGAGAGCAAACGAAGGGATAAGAGTTCATTCACAAGGACACAGTGCGGCAACCCGCAACGAAACAAGGGACATTTAAA
>DATACQ010000226.1:0-1524 GCA_036258955.1 Binatia bacterium | reverse complement strand
GTTTCCGTTGCTCATCAACACCTACGTCTGGGTCAAGAACGTCAACAGAGTTCTGGTCAATGTCGTGAGATCGTTTGGCGCTAACGAATGGCAGGTGATGAAAATCGTAGTGCTGCCCAATTCGGTTCCTTACATTATCGCCGGGCTAAGGTTGGCCATAGGTAGAGCGATTCTTGGGGTGGTTGTCGGTGAATTTTTCGGCTCCAGCCATGGTTTGGGTTACATGATCGCGTCTGCGGCAACCAACTACAAAGTCGATGTTGTCTTCGTCGGCGTTGCGATCTTTATGGCAATGTCCGTTCTTTTAACTCTAGCTATCAAACAACTGGAATCCCGGCTGGCAAGTTGGCGCCCTGAAGCGGCAAAGAGCTTCTAGAGCTAGTGGTCCGTTGTCCTTTTGAGAGGATTACTTTCCGCCCGGCTTTCGCCCCATCTCTTTTAGGACTTCATTGACGATGCTACGATCAACGAACTGGTTCAGGTCCGGGAGCGGCTTTCCCGCCGGCCAGCCGAGTTCGGGAGTGGTTCGAGATTCGAAAAGATCTTGGATGAGATCGGGCGGCATCTCGGGACTATATTTGTCATATACCTGAGTGTAGATGCTTTCGACCACTTTGGGATCCTTGATCTCGAAATATTTCTCAATTACCTCCATGGTCCCTTTCTTGTTGGTCTTGATGTAATCTTCGGCTTTGATAATACCCCGGGTGAAGCGCTTGACGACGTCCCGCTTCTCTTTGATGAAATCTCTATGGGTGAGAAATGTCCCACCCAAACGGGGGATATAGTCGCCGGTACGCACAAGAATCTTCATGCCCTCTTTCTCCGCTCGCGCCGCATGGGGAAATGACAGAACGCCGCCCTGGATGGAACCCTGAATGAGCGCCGCAATCCGGTCGGGCTCGCCCGTGAAGCTGATCACTCGATAATCTTTCCCCGGTTGCATTTTGAAGTGCTTACCGAGCGTGATTACAATTTCACTGTAATCGGCCGAGCCGGGGCGACCTAGACCCAACGTTTTGCCGCGAAGATCTTCGACCCGCTTGATATCGGGCGTCGTCGTCAACGTCCATTGTGAGATTAAAGATTGTCCCACAAAAAATACCAAAGGCGCGCCTTTGAGCATCGCTTCCGAACCGCCGCCGGGAATCGGCGTGAACTCGATCTCTTTGGCAATGGTCGCTCTGACCAACACACCTGCGGTGGCAGCGATGAAACTGGCGTCCAATCCCTCTCCCTTGAAGAGGTGCTTATCCACGGCAACGTAGGAGGGGATGTGAAAGCCACTTCCGCCGACGGTCCTGCCGATCTTCACGGATTGTGCGAATGCGTAACTGCCGAGCAGCAGTGTTAGCAGTGCAACTGCGATGATCCCGCTGGCTTTATTCCATCGATTGGACTTTGGCGTATTCTGATTCATGAACATCTCCTCTCATATACCAAGATCGCTGCAGCGAGCCTAGCATAGCCCTAGGCCTGGAGTGGACGCAAGCCGTTTGCGCTATTTGACAGCCCTCTTTCTCC
>DATACQ010000225.1:0-4410 GCA_036258955.1 Binatia bacterium | reverse complement strand
ACAAGTCCCATCCGATGTGGAAGCAGTACCCCCAGGCGCCCGATGAAATTGTCTTTCGAATTATGCGCGAACCGGAACAAAGAGTGACCGCCTTGCTGAATAATGAGATTCAAATCGCGCAGTTCGTGCCGCCGCATCTACGCGAACGAGTGGAGCAGAGCCCGCGACACAAGATCGTCAAGTTTCACACTGCCGAAATAATGTTTTTGGCAATGATGCCGAAGGTAAAGCCTTGGGATAATAAGTTGGTGCGCCAGGCAGTCGCTTATGCCATCGATCGCGACACGATCATTAAAACGATTCTCCGTGGTGAGGCGAGCCGCCTTGATGGCCCGATCGGGGAAGGCCAATATGGCTACGATCCTAATCTGCAACCGAAGTATACCTACAATCCTGAGAAGGCAAGGCAGCTTCTTCAGCAAGCCGGCTATCCCAATGGCGTCGATGTCGAGCTACAAACGCCGGTTGGGCGTTACACTTTAGATAAGCAAATCACCGAAGCGATGATTCCGATGCTGAATGCCGTCGGGTTTCGCGCTAAATTGTTGACGCCGGAATGGGCGACCCTATGGGCCAACGTACAGCTCGGCAAGGTGCCCTTTTATTACATGGGGCGCGGTGGGGTAGTCGATCCGAGCGCTGCGTTGTCGCAGTATTTCGAAACCGGGGGCTCACCGCGAATCGGCTATTCAAATCCGAAACTGGACGAGTTATTGAGCCACGAACGGCAGACCTTTGATCCGGCGAAACGCAAGAAAGTGCTTGCGCAAGCCATGAGCTTGATTACAGAAGAAGCACCGGCTCATTTTCTCTGGCGCCATCAGCTGTTGTTTGGAATGGCCAAAAACGTCGATTATCGCCCTCTGCCAAGCGAGCGGATATTCGGCTGGAACATGAAGGTGAGGAACTGAGAGCAGGGAAGAGGACGATCACGGTGCTTCACGCACAGTTTGGCGCAGGCGGAAAATTCAAACGATAGTAATGCAACTCAACGCAGAAAAAGTGTCGAGATAACAGTTTCGGTAGGAGGCCTGATGGCGAAACAACGAGTCGGTTACGCGTTGGGGTACGGAAAGTTCACCAACGTGCGTGAGATGTCGGAGATCATGCAGCAAGCCGAGGAACGCGGCTTCGAGATGGGGTTTTTCTCGGAGACAATCGAATTGATGCGCGATTCCGTATCGTCACTTTCCGCGATTGGCTTAACCACGAAGCGGTTAACTCTTGGCACGACCCAAATCGTGCGGCTACGGGGCCCGGTCGTCATGGCCCAGTCGCTTGCGACCCTTGATGAGCTTACCGGCGGAAGGATTACCGCGGCACCGGGCGCTTGCACCAAAAGCCACGCTCGAGTGCACGCATTACCTCAAGATGTCGGTGCCTCACCGACGGAAGTGCTGCGGGAGTACATCGAGTCGATGCGGCTGCTGCTTACGGGTGAGAAAGTTTCTTACAATGGCAAGTTCGTCAACTTCGACAACGTTGGGCTGGGCTGGAAGCCGATCCGCTCTCACATCCCATTTTATGTCCCGGCCACAGCCACGGTTGGTTTAAAACTTGCCGGGGCGATCGGCGACGGCGTGGTGCTGAACGCGGTGTGCTCGCCAGAATATACGGTCAACGCGCTTCGGATCATCAAAGAGTCTGCCGATCAAGTCGGGCGGGATTTCTCGAAATTTGAAGTCACTCAAATCATCAATTGTTCGATTGAAGACGACCACAAAAAAGCGCTGGACGCGGTCCGCTGGGAGGTCGCCACCAAGCTCGATCCGGTGCAGATTTCCTTCATTGCGGCGCCCAAAATGCGCGTCGGCGAGCCATACATCCGCAAGGAAGATATTCCGCTCTTTGAGAAAGCCCATGCCCGAGGAGGTATGGAAGCTCTCATCAAAGCAATCCCGGATTCCTATGTCGAAGGCATGACTGCCAGCGGCACGCCGGATGAGGTCAAAAAGCGCGTGCAGCAGTATCGCGATGCAGGCGTGAAAATCCCACTCCTACGGCCTGCAGCGGCTCACCAGACGCAAAGATTGCTGGATCTGTTCGCCCAATAATGGTTTCGAGTATCGCGTTTGAAGTTTCGAGTTGGAATCCGAAGGATTTCGCACACGAGACGCGAAACCCGTAACCCGAAACAGTTTCTGAACCATGTACAGAGTTGGCATCGATATCGGCGGTACGTTTACCGATATGTTGCTGGTCGCGGATGACGGGACGGCAGTGATCGGCAAAACTCTGACAACTCCGGGCGATCCCAGTCTCGCCGTCGAAAACGCGCTCAGCCCGGTGCTTAAGAGCGACGCCGTTAACCCTGCCGAGCGCGGCACGTTGATTCACGGAACGACTCTCGTCACCAACGCGCTGATCGAGCGCAAGGGTGCGGCGACCGCTTTGCTCACGACCGCCGGATTTCGCGACGCAGTGGAGATTGGGCGGGAACATCGCTACGAACTCTACGATTTGAATCTAGAACTTCCCAAACCATTGGTGCCCCGCCATTTGCGCTTTGACGTGCCCGAGCGAGTCGCTGCCGATGGCGCTGTGCTGAAGCCATTGGATGAAGCTTTCGTGCGCCGGCTTGTTGCCGAACTGCGTGACAAAGGCATCAAAGCGATTGGCGTCTGCTATCTCAACAGCTTTCGCAACCCCGAGCATGAACGACGCACCGCCGAGATCATCGCCGCCGTAGCGCCGGAAATTCGCGTCTCTCTCAGCTCGCAAGTGGTTGCCGAGATCCGCGAATTCCAGCGCACTAGCACGACTCTAGCAAATGTCTACGTGCAAGAGCGGGTAGCGGATTATCTCGCGCACCTGCAAGCGCGGCTGGATAAGATCGGGTTTGCCGGCAGTTTTTTCGTGATGCTTTCGAGCGGCGGTGTGGCTACCCGGGAAACTTCATCGCGGTTTCCTGTGCGCCTCTTAGAATCTGGCCCGGCGGCAGGGGCGCTGGCCGCGGCTTCCGCCGGGGTGCGCTGCGGTCACAGAGATTTGCTGTCCTTCGACATGGGCGGTACCACCGCCAAGCTTTGTGTCATCGAAAATGGCGAGCCGCTCAAGACGCACGAGTTCGAAGTCGATCGCGTCTATCGGTTCCGTAAGGGCAGTGGCTTGCCGGTGCGCATCCCGGTGATCGACATGATCGAAATCGGAGCGGGCGGCGGCAGCATCGCGCGGGTTGATTCCCTGGGCCTCTTAAAAGTCGGACCCGACAGCTCGGGGGCTCAACCTGGTCCCGTTTGTTACGGCCAGGGCGGCACAAATGCCACGGTCACGGATGCCGATCTCGTGCTTGGCTATCTCGATCCCAAATACTTTCTCGGCGGCAAAATGCAACTTGATGAAGAAGGCGCGCGGGCTGCGCTAGCCCGTCTCGGAAAACCCTTGCATTTGACGATCGAGCAGGTTGCCTGGGGCGTTCATCAGATCGTAAACGAGAACATGGCGAACGCGGCGCGCGCTCATTTGGGCGAGCGTGGCAAGGACCCGCGCCGCATGCCCATGTATGCTTTCGGCGGCGCGGGGCCGGTCCATGGCTATCGGGTGGCCGAAATACTGCGCTTACCGGCGTTGATTTCGCCGTTCGGCGCCGGTGTGGGCTCGACGTTCGGTTTGCTCGCGGCCCCCTTGGCCTTTGACTTCGTGCGCAGCGCTTACAGCCGCTGTGATCAAATGGATTGGTCTTTGGCTAACGGGCTGCTGAATGAGATGGCGGCTGAAGGGAGTCGGGTGCTCGAAAGTTCAGGGCTGGCGAAGAGGGACATTGTGTATCAGCGCTCTGCCGACATGCGCTACGTCGGTCAGGGACATGAAGTTTCGGTGCGGCTGCCGGACGGCGAATTGGGTCCCGGGCATTTAACGGAGATCACACGGGCCTTCGAGGATACTTACAAAAATCTCTACGGCCGCAGGGGTCCCGATGTGCCGCTTGAAATCATCAACTGGCGCGTCGTTGCCAGCGGGCCACGCCCCCGTACGAACTTGCGCTTGCCGCGCCAGGATGCGCGATATGAAGGCGCACGCAAAGGAACGCGACGCGCTTATTTTCCGGAGAGCGGCGGCTACATTGAGACAGCGGTTTTTAACCGTTACGCGCTGCAATCAGGTATGACTTTTCAGGGGCCGGCCATTGTAGAGGAGAAGGAATCGACATTGATCGTCGGCGCGGCTGGCCGCGCTCTGGTGGATGAGAATCTCAACATCGTCGTGGAGTTAATCGGTGCCAAGTAACGCCATGGATCCAGTAACTTTGGAAGTGATCTGGAACCGCTTTCTTTCCGTTGCCAATGAGCAGCAGGATGCGCTGATCCGTACCGCTTTCAGCACCATCGTGCGCGAAAGCCAGGACCTCGCCTGCGGCTTATTCGATACCAAGGGCAGGATGCTAGCGCAGTCTCTGAGCGGCACGCCGGG
>DATACQ010000224.1:0-2507 GCA_036258955.1 Binatia bacterium | reverse complement strand
GGCCACAATGACGCTTTTCGCGCTTTCCGAATTCCGCTTTCCGCTTGTCCAATTCCGCTTTCCGTTGCCGCTTTTCCGCTTTCACCGTAACTATGCGCTTTCTGCCATACGGTTTGCACCCAGCGCGCCCCCTGCTTGCGGCAGCGCCAGCACAAACACCGTGCCTTCTCCCGGCTTGGTGTCGTAGCGAATCCAACCGCCGTGCGCGGAAAGAATCTGGCGCGCAATCGCGAGGCCCAACCCTGTACCATTGGCCTTCGTCGTAGTGAAGAGCTGGAAGACGTCGAGACCGTCGGGAATGCCGGTTCCATTGTCCTCCACATCGAGGCAAACGTCTTCGCCGTAGGGATAACCGCGCACATTGAGAGTGCCGCCATTCGGCATCGCATCCACGGCGTTTTCGCACACGTTCCATAACGCTTGCTTGATTCTTTCCTCGTCCGCCAATACTAGCGGCAAGTCCCTGGAAAACGAGGTCTCTACCTTTACCCCGCGCTGCGCGTATCGCTCGGCCTCTCCGTCGATCAACTCGCTGACTAAACGATCAATCGGCGCCGGGCGAAGATTGAGATTCTGCGGGCGCGAAAGAAAGCGAAACTCGTGCAGCAGTGCGCCCAAACGGGTGATCTCCTGTCGGATGTCGTGAAGGCTAGCGAGCATCGATTCTTTGCTGCCACCATGGGGGCGCACCAAATCGCGCTCGAGCAGCTGGACGGTCGTCGAGATGCTGTTCAAAGGATTGCCGATCTCATGCGCAAACATTGCCGCGGTCGCTCCTAAAACAGCGAGGCGTTCGCTCTCGCGCAGCTTTTCCTCGATACGCTTTTGCTCGGTGATGTTTTCCACCATTTGCAAACCGTACTTTTGTGAGCCGTCACTCGAGGTGATGGTGGTCGCGGTGAGATGCGTCCATACGGGCTCGCCTCTGGCGTTTAGATAGCGCGCTTCCTGGCGGAAGTTGTCGATTTCACCGCGCAGCAGGCGCTCGGTTAAGTCGCGCGTTTTCGCTAGATCGCGGGGATGCACCCGGGCGAAGCACTCTTGCCCTAAAAGATCTTTCTCTGTGCATTCGAGCATTTCAACAAACGCCCGATTCACTCTAAAATAGCGGGAATTTGCATCCGCCAAACTGATGCCGATGGGCCCCTCGTCGAAAGCTTTGCGAAACCGCTCCTCGCTCAGTCTGAGCGCCTCTTCAGCTTGTTTTCTTTCCACCGTGCGGCCCAGTTGATCTGCGATCCGCAAGATGATGCCCGACAATCGTTCGTCGAAAACTAGGAAATGATCACAAAAAAACTCAAGCACCGCGACGATCTGATTCCCCGCCATAACGGGCAAAGCAACAGCTGACATCAAACCGCTGTCCAGTGCGGCGCGCGCCCACTCGGAGCTACGCTCTTGGCCCAAATCGCTGACCAGCTCGATTCTCTGGCTTGTCTCAGCGCGCGCGGCCAGTGTTTTTTCGTACGGCGAGGCCTCGATGGCACGACACAAAGGCGCGAATTGTTCAGAGTCTCCCGAGATATGGCACCAAGACGAGGCAGACGCCTTTTGCCGGAAGTGTTCCGCGCGATATACGACCCGGCCAACGTGCCACTTCAAGTAAAGACAGATGTGCTCCACTGCCGAGTTAAGGATCGCCTCGAAGCCGCCGGCCTCATTGGTCGCCAGCTCGGTCCTTTGCAGCAATTCAAGATGGTGGTGTTCCCGCCGCAGGGCTTCTTCGATTCGGTGCCGCTCTCGAACCTCGTCTTTTAGCTCCGCGATGTTGGTTTCTAATTCCTCATTGGCGCTGGCCAATTCCCGCGTCTGATCCACCACCAGCCGCTCGAGATCTTGATTGATTTGACGAATTTCGGCCTCGGCTCGATCGCGCTCCTGGGCGCGTTCGTGAAGCAGGCGCGATGCGCGTTCCAGGTCTTGCGCGAGGGCGCTGATTTCGGTGACCGGCGAAGTGCTCGCGAACTTTACCGGCTCGCCGCGCCCAAGCGCGTTGGCGGCCATGGTCAAACTCTCGAGAGGGGTGGAAATACGCTCCTCGATAACAATGGCCAGCAAAAGTCCCCCAAAAAGAAACAGCGCGCCGGTTCCGGCGACAGCAAACAGTGACTGCCGCAAGGTTGCCTGAACGGGTTCCGAGGGCACGAGTAGCGCCACAGACCACCCGGAGGAGGGGGACTTTTCAAAGCTCGCGTACGAGGGGACGCCCTCCCAGCTGAGCCCTTCAATCCAGCTCTGTTTTCCTTCTTCAGGGAGATTGCCCTTGAGCAGAGTCCCAAAGGAGCGGCCGACCAACTCCGGTCTGGAGGCCGCCACGATCATATCGTTGCGGTCAAAGATAACTCCCACGGACCCTTCCGGTAGTTTCTGCCGCGCCAAAACCTTACGAAAAAGGGAGGGCTCGATGCCGGCTGTCAGAACGTACTTGATCGTGCCAGCGCGCAAGACCGGCAGCCTCGCGCCCACCATCGGGCCAATCCCGGGTTCCAGGTGAAAGTCCACGGGAG
>DATACQ010000223.1:0-8157 GCA_036258955.1 Binatia bacterium | reverse complement strand
CTTCGAGAGGCTCCGCTAAAAGCCCCGATTCCGCGTGAGACTGACGCACAGCTCCGGCCAGCTTACTCGGCGGAACTGTGCGCGCTATCGTGAGGCTCTGAAGGCTCCAGCCGCGGACCTGTGCGCAACGCGGCGACGATTTCACGCGCGAGTTTCTCGTTAACGGAGGGAACCTTGAGCAAATCCTCCAAGCTCGCCGCCTGGATCCGTTTTAAACTGCCAAAGGCGCGTAAGAGGGCGCGCTTGCGCGCGCCGCCGATGCCGGGAATATGGTCGAGAGCGGAAAATAGCGTTTGGCGCGAGCGCAGTCTTCGATGGTGAGTGATCGCGAACCTGTGCGCCTCGTCGCGCACCCGCTGTAGCAGAAACAAGGCGTTTGAATTGCGCTTGAGAATTACCGGATTACTCTGGCCGGGAAGGAAAATTCGCTCTTCGGAGCGTTCAACGACTGCACTGCGCGGTGCCGCCTCCACACGCATTTTGGCAAGTCCCACCACATCGACGCCGGTCACACCCACTTCGGCCATGGCCACTAACGCGACCGATAGTTGCCCTCTGCCGCCATCGACGACGATTAGATCCGGTAGCCCCGCCTCCTCCTTGCCGCGGGCAAAGCGTCGTTTCAGCACTTCCAGCATCATACCAAAATCATCGCCGCCGCCGGCGGGATCGATCGTGCGAATGCGGTAGTGCCGGTAATGCGACTTGTCGGGCTCGCCATTGATAAACGTGACCTGCGATCCCACCGCGTGGGCGCCGTGGATCGTTGAGATGTCGAAACATTCGATGCGATAGGGATACTGTTTCAAGCGCAGCTGTGTTTGGAGATCGCCGAGCATTTTCTCACGCGCTTTCTCCTGGTCATGGCGCTCGGAAAAGCTCTGGCGCGCGTTTTCGGTAGCCATATCCACGAGCTGGCGCTTGTCGCCGCGCTGCGGCGTCAATATCGAAATCTTTTTGCCCTTGCGCTCCCCGAGGTATTCCTCGCGCGCATCGGCGTCCTCCAAGGCGACCGGCAACAAGATCTCATCAGGAATAAAACGGCTGCCTTGATAGAACTGCGTGAGCAAAGACTCCATGATCTCCGGGTCCGGAAACTCCAGGTCCTGAAGCGAATAGGACTGATTGCCGGTTAACTTGCCCTGCCGTACGAAGAGTACCTGGACTTCGATAAAGCCGCCCTCACGGTACAGACCGAAGATGTCCTGATCGACACCCCAGTGAGAGACCATCCGTTGCTTCTCCAGGGTCTTTTCCACGGCCTGGATCTGATCGCGCAGCCGCGCCGCGGCTTCGAACTCGAGAGCCTCGGATTTTTCTTGCATGCGTTGCTTGAGTTCGCGGATCAGCTCCTGGTGGCGGCCTTCGATAAAGAGCATGGCCTGGCGCACCTGCTCCCGATACGCCTCCGGCGCCACTTGCAACACGCAAGGCGCCATGCAGCGTTTGATCTGGTACTGTAGACAAGGACGGCTGCGATTCTTGAAATTGTTATCCGTGCAATCGCGCAGTAAAAAATGCTTCTCGATAATATCGATAGTTTCGCGGGCCGCTACGGCCGAGGAGAATGGGCCGAAGTAGCGGTTGCCGTCCTTGACGATCTTGCGAGTGGCGAAGATCCTCGGCCAGGGATGCTGGGTTGTGACTTTGATGCTGAGATAGCTCTTATCGTCCTTGAGCCGGATGTTATAGCGCGGCTTGTACTGCTTGATGAGATTGTTTTCGAGAATCAGCGCTTCCTTATCACTAGCCGTGACCAACGTGTCGAAATCACCGATGCGGCGCACCAGGAACTCGACCTGCGAACGGTCGTCGGCGCGGTTGAAATACGAACGCACTCGAGCGCGCAGATCTTTCGCCTTACCGACGTAGATCACCTTGCCGCCGGCATCGCGCATCAGGTATACGCCGGGACGCGAAGGCAGGTTCGCCAGTTTTTCCGCCATTTCAGGCATGTCGATATTCTAACACTTTGCTGATTTCTTCATGAGAGCCCGAGGCCGGTGGGCGCGGATGGGCTTTAAACGGGCGCGGCATGCTGCGCCCCTACGCTTGAACCTTGAACCTTGAACGGCTCAGCCGCCGGCCGACGCTTCGCGCAACGCCAGCTCGCGCCTCTCAAGATCACGGATGCGGTCACGCAGCTCCGCCGCTCTTTCGAATTCCAGCTGCCCGGCGGCCTGCTTCATCTCTTGTTTGAGCTGGCGGATCATGCGCGGCAACTCGGCGGCGCCATAAGGAGCGCCCTTTTCAGCCGCCAGCGGCAGATCGTGGTAGTCCGCCTCGTAGATTTTGACGAGAGGCGAACCTAACGACTTCACGACGGTCTGAGGCGTGATGCCGTGTTTTTTGTTAAATGCCTCCTGCAACTCGCGGCGTCGCTTGGTCTCGTCGATCGCCCGTGCCATGGAGTCCGTCATACCGTCGGCGTACAAAATCACCTTGCCGCGGACGTTGCGCGCCGCGCGACCGATGGTTTGAATCAATGACCGATCCGAGCGCAAGAAACCCTCTTTGTCGGCATCGAGAACTGCTACAAGTGAGACTTCCGGTAAATCGAGGCCCTCGCGCAGCAAATTGATTCCGACGAGGACATCAAACTCGCCTGTGCGCAGTTGGCGGATAATTTCGACCCGTTCGAGAGTTTCGATGTCCGAGTGCAGATAACGTACTTTGACGTTGAGGTCCTGATAATAGTCAGTCAGATCCTCGGCCATGCGCTTGGTGAGAGTGGTCACCAGCACACGCTCGTTCAGCTCGACCCGCTGCCGGATTTCGTCCAGGAGATCGTCCACCTGATTTCGCGCGGGGCGAACCAGGACTTCGGGATCCATAAGACCCGTGGGCCTGATCACCTGTTCCACGATGGCGCCGCGGCTCTGCTGCATTTCATATTTCGCCGGCGTGGCGGAGACGTAGATGACCTGGTTCGTGCTCGCTTCGAATTCTTCGAAATTCAACGGGCGGTTGTCGAGTGCCGAGGGCAACCGGAACCCGTACTCCACCAGAGTCTCCTTACGGGATCGATCGCCGCGGTACATGCCGCCGATCTGCGGCACGGTAACGTGGCTTTCGTCGATCATAAGGAGGAAATCGCTCGGGAAATAGCTTAGGAGCGTCGGTGGCGGCTCGCCGGGCCTGCGGCCGGTCAGATGCCGCGAATAGTTTTCAATGCCTGGGCAAAACCCCATCTCTTCCAGCAACTCGAGATCGTACAAAGTCCGCTGCTCCAGCCGCTGGGCTTCAAGCAACTTTGCTTCGGAACGCAACACGCGCAGCCGCTCGCCGAGCTCCAGCCGGATGTTGCGCACCGCCTCCTTCATCCGCTCTTCACCGGTGACGTAGTGGCTCGCCGGATAGATACACGCTTTATCCACCCGGCGCTGGACCTTGCCGCGGATCGGATCGATCTCCCGAATCGCTTCGACGGTATCGTCGAAAAACTCCACGCGTAACGCCGAGCTGTCTTCATAGGCCGGAAAAATTTCCACGATGTCGCCGCGCACGCGGAAAGTGCCGCGATGAAAATCGTAGTCGCTCCGCTGGTACTGAATGTCCACGAGCTTGCGCAGCATCTGATCGCGGTGCATCACCGTGCCTTCTTCCAGATAAACCATCATTTCAAAATAAGCTTCGGGAGAACCGAGGCCGTAGATGCACGATACGCTGGCAACGATCAGGGTGTCGCGGCGCTCGAGTAAAGCGCGGGTGGCCGAGTGGCGCAGTTTGTCGATCTCGTCATTGATGGAGGCGTCTTTCTCGATATATGTGTCGGTCGATGGCACGTACGCTTCCGGCTGGTAATAATCATAATAGCTGACGAAATAACGCACAGCATTGTCAGCAAAGAGCTCCCGTAGTTCGTTATAGAGCTGCGCCGCCAGAGTCTTGTTCGGTGCAATCACCAAGGTCGGTTTGTTTACCTGCGCGATGACGTTGGCCATCGTAAACGTCTTGCCCGAGCCGGTAACGCCGAGTAAAACCTGGTGGCGCCGGTTGGTCTCGACCCCTTCGACTAGCTTTTCGATCGCCTGCGGTTGATCGCCTTGCGGTTTGAATTCGGTAGTAAGCCGGAACTGGCCGCTTTGTCGCTCTGGAATCATCAAAGAAAAGGATATCGGCGCGAAATCATATGAACGCGCATCTATCGACTCTTGGCATCCGCGTAGAGCCGATCGATGTAGCCGCTCTTGTCGATCTCGGAAAGTAGCCGCGAATCGATGAATTCGTTAGGACGGTACTGTGCGAACTTCGGCTGGCCGTCCGCCAGGTGATCGAGCACGGCTTGTACGGCGCTTTCCACTGCGTAGGGCTTAGCGGGCATTTTGGCGGCGTACTCCCAGGACTCTTGCAATGCTTCGCGATCTTTTGTTCCCAAAAACGTAGCGAGTATCCGCATGGTATCTTCCTTGCGGGTCTTAAAGAGATGGACGCCGCGGACGATCGCGCGCAGAGCGCGAGTTGCCAAATCCTGGTTCTTTTGAGTAAAAGAACGGCGGGTCGCAATGGTCGAACCCTGATACTCCAACTTGAGATCGTTCAAATCAACCATGAAATTCATCCCGGCCTTGCGCGCGAACAGAGTTCCCGGAGGCGACAGGATCGTCGCCGAGACCTTGCCTGTTTGCAGCGCGCTCCACATCACGTCATTGGTCCCGAGCGCCAGCATTTTTATGTCCCGGTCCGGATCAAGGCCTAAATGCTTCAAAGCAAACCGAGCGCTTTTCTCATAGGCGTCGCCCGGACGCTGGATGCCGATGATCTTGCCTTTAAGATCCCGGGCGTCTTTGATTTCCGGCCGGCTGACGAAAACCATAGAGGCATAACGCGAAAACCCGCCGAGCATGACCACATCTTTGTTACGCTCCGCCACAGGTAGCATCAAATAAGCCGACATGATTGCCAGGTCCACTTCGTTCGCGACAAGCGCCATCGGTGCTATGGAGCCGGCCGTGCGGATGATCTCCGCATCGATGCCCTCCTCGGAAAAGAATCCGGCCTCCCTGGCGACGAACGGCACTGAGTGAGCCACGGCGCGCGCGGCGTAACCAATGCGAAGTTTCTCCTTGTACGGTTTTCCTTGAGCCCATGCAGCGCCGCTCACAATCAGCAGCGCCAACGCAATCAGCAGCTCTGCTGAGCCGCGTCGATAGCTCACGGCCCAGCTCCCGCAGAGGGTCGAACGTATCTTTAAAGAGGCACCAGCCATATACCAAGCATTCTACGGCCGGCAACAAAAAGCAAAAGACGCAGCCGCGCTCGGGGTTGGGAGAACTTGCAAGCGGTGAGGTGTTTTTGGACCATGGCTTCAGCTAGCCGGAAGCTTTCCAGATTCTCGCCATGCCTTCAGCGCTGACCGTCACCATGCGGCCAGGCTGTTTGAACATGATTTGCGCGACGGCCGGAGAGATCTCTTTGCCGAACAGGCAATGCGAAGATCCATTGCCGGCGCGCCCGTTGGCCCACGCGGCAAACTCTGTCGGGGTGGGCGCATGTCCCAGATCCGCGGCGCAGCGGCGCACAATAAAGCCTAGCATCATCTTGTTAGGCGCCTGTTGCTTCGCGCTCTGCGCATGACTCATGAGTGTAGTTTTAAGCAATCTTGTTTGGGCTTGCAAGGAAAACTCCCGCGCGGCTTATCAATTTTGAACTTTGCTGCTAACCTGCGGCGCATGACTGCTCCTGATTGGCGCCGTTATCTGAAGTTTCGTTGCACCGGCTGCGGCAATTGCTGCCGCGATACCATCGTCTGCGTTACGGACGCGGATGTGCGCCGAATCAGCGAAGGCACCGGCACGTCGCCTCTGGCGTTCGTGCGTTTCTACGACCATGACGAGATTGCGATGTCGGACAATGATCCGTCATGGGTTCGCTTGGACAAGGGCAGGCGGGTTATGGCGCTCAAGAAAACTCGTGACCGCTGCGTGTTTCTGGAGAATTCCACCAATCGCTGCACGATCTATGAGCACCGACCCGTGACCTGCCGCGATCACCCGTTCAATCTGACGTTTGCCGCATCCGGAGCGCTGGAGAAAATCTCCCTAAGCCGGATCGTCAAGTGCCCTCACGAATGGGATGGCAACATCCAGCGCCGCGAGCTACGCCGCATCAACGATTGGAACGAACAGCAACAGGAGGCGTATGTGAGCAAAATCCAAGCCTGGCATAAAGTCAAAACTGGGCGCAGAACCGGCAGGGAGTTTCTCCGCTTCCTGGGATTCGAGGTTTAAGCCGCCGCGATGGTGAGCATGCTTCGGGTGATGAACGCTACAGACGCACCGCAAGGAGTGTTGGAGTAGTGGAGTGTTGGAGTGCTGGGTTGCACGCATTACTCCATTACTCCACCACTCCAGAGGACCGAAACCTAGAACCCGTTTCGCCGTAACAGGCGTTCAAAAAAGCCTCACAGGCGGGGCGCGCGAGAAATCGGCGAGTGAAGGCGTACAGTTGCAGTACGTTGCGAGACGATTGAGCGCAACGAAGCCTGCGAGTTTTTTTGGACGCTGCTAGTCGATCATGTGTGTGGTGGCCTTCAGGTGCTTGTCTATCGTCGTATACCCCTTCCACTGATCGACAAACCAGTAGCGCACGCCGAACTCGAACCGCAGTTCCTTCATGTCGCGATCGAAAGGATTGAAATGCTGGTGGTGCAGCATCCCGGGAGGGACATGAATCGCGTCGCCCTGCTTCCAATCGTAGCGCTTGCCGCCGATTTCGGAGTAACCGTCGCCTTCGAGGGCATATAGATAGGCTTCCGGGTGAGCGTGGCTGTGGCTTTTGGTATGCGGCAAGTCCACAAAGATCGAGCTGATCGCCACCCCGGTGGCCTTAAAGCCGTTGTCTTTGCCGCTGCGGCCCATGAGAAAATACGTCGCCCCATGTTTTGACTCGTCCGATTTCACATGCTGGCTCTGATGCATGGAGATGCGCCTACCGTCCTCGGGCCAGTTCTGCGACTCTTCCTTGGGAAACGTTGCAACCACTTTCGGATCGGTCTCGCCGCATTCCTGCAGCTGCTCCAATTTTCCCATATAGACGGCGGCTTCCAGGTGCCACGCCAGCCCCGATATGTACCCCACCGGGACTTTGCCGGTATTAAAAAGCTGATGAGTGGAGCGGTACGGGATGTGTAAAATGGTTCCAGGAAAAAACTCGTAGCGCTTATCGTCGAGTAACATGAAACCTTCACCGCTCTCGATGTAGATCGCCTCTTCGCCGTGCAAATGCTTGCCGGTATGCCAGCCGACGGGGATCTCGGCTCGCATCAGACAGCTACCTCCCGTCGTGAACCCCAGTTCCGGCGCAATCATCAATGCGGCCTTGTGATCTTGCGGGGTTCGCACCCATTCGAGGTCCTTTGCCCGGGTCACGCGCGGCGATTCGGCCACCTGTTTTTCAATCTCTTTTGAACGCTCCAACCATGCTGTATAAAAATCGCCCATGTTTCCTCCTGTCTAGCCAAACCGCGGTAATCTACTTTCCTAACGAAGGGTTCCCCGCTTGTCAATCCGCCCGAATCGACGATGAGTGAGAAGCACCGATCTCGTGTTCCTCTCGGGTTTTATTCCAACTCGAGACTCTAGCCCGCATTGGTCATGCTACGAGGAAAATGTCGACAGAGTACAAGTCCGTGGAGTAAGCCTCGTAGAGAGCGGACACACGAGTAAAATGTTACGCCGACTCACTCGGTCCTTGGCAATCAGTGTGTTTCCCCTCGATGACTGAGCTAATCATCACGTCCGCCGTCCTCCTCAAGGTACAACTCTATTGGCCGCGATCGGAGAGGCTTGTTCCTCGGACGTGATACACTGATAATCCGGCATAGACACGAGACGCAAGACTCACCTGCTAACATCAGGAGGCGAGCGTCTTGACTTGCCCTGTGGGCGGAGGTTGATTTTTCACCCGCAGTAATTGCCAAAATCCGATAACGGCCAAGATCAGACCGAACCATTGAGCCTCGCTCATACCGAACGCGATGGACGGATTGATGCGCCAGATTTCCACCATCGCCCGCGCCAGCCCGGCGAGCACGAGATATAACCAGAACATCGTGCCGGGCGGATAGTTTCTTTTTCGCAGCGCCCAGAGAATAGCAAAGATAAACGCGGACTGAAGGAGCTCATAGATCGGCGTCGGATGCACCCGCACGCCGGG
>DATACQ010000222.1:0-3289 GCA_036258955.1 Binatia bacterium | reverse complement strand
TTTTCCTCAAACCACATCACTTCTCGCGCGCTGGCGCCACAACACGAAGTGAGCCACTTCCACAGTGGATGACGGCTGTTCAAGCGCCCGCACAAGAGATCCCAAGCGAGCCAGCGAAACTCGTTGTTGAAATCGGCCTGGTAGGCCAGCGCCGGCGTACTATAGGTTTTTCCCAAATCTTCCGTCTGCACCAGTCTTGCGGTCGGATTGGCGCGCCGAATGGCGCGCATCGCCAGAACCACACCCCGGCACTGCGTAAGCAGTGCATCTTTGAAGGTCCGTTCGTCGCGCCCATGGGGATACCAGACGCCGTACAGTCCGCTAAATCGCGCGGTGGTCAGGGGCTCGTTGACGGGCGTATAATATTCGACCCATGGATAGCGCGCCGCGACCGCCGAAGCGTATTCTGCCAGTTGGCTCGGGAATTGAGCATCGACAAGGCTGGTGTGCGTGGGTCCGCTACCGTGATGCACGAGTCCTACGATCGGTGTGATTCCGAGGTCGCGCAGTCTGGCCAGCCGCTCGTCCGTCCACGACCAATCCGCCCGGTCGAGCCCCTTGGGCGCAACACGCTCCCATAATACCGGATATCGAAGCGCTCGGATGCCCAGCGCCGCAACCGCGTCGAGGTCGTTAGGGCGCACGTCATGGCCGCTGCGCTCTAGCTGGCTAAAGTACTCATCGCCTACCCGGTTGACGGTACATTCGATACCACCCCAAAGCTCAAGGGGTGAAGCATTGGCGTTTTTCACGACGGCCCCTTAGCTGCCCGCCGCAGCATCTTGCGCGCGTGACATCGCCGGCGCTGTGGCGAGTTCGAGCGTGCTTTCATGCGCCAGCATCGTGACGATGTCGTCCGCAGCTTTCAGTGCCGCGCCGACGCACTGATCCATGTTGTAATAGCGATATTGGCCGAGCCGGCCAACAAACGTTACGTTCCGTTCTTTCGCTGCCAGCGCCTGATATTTCTTGAGCAGACATTCGTTCTCAGGACGCGGAATCGGGTAATACGGATCGCCTTCGGACTGGGGGTACTCCCGAACGATCGACGTGCCGGCATGGCGCTGCCCGGTAAGATGTTTGAACTCGGTAATCCGAGTGTAATCGTAATCGTTGGGAAAATTCACCGTGCCGACCGCCTGATAGCGGCCGTGGTTCGGCAGATGCTCGTGCTCGAAACGGATGGAGCGATACGGCAGTTTTCCATAGCAGTAATCGAAGTATGCATCCAGCGGACCGGTGAAGACGATGTGGGCGGCGCGAAGCTTTTGTCGAACAGCAAAAAAATCCACGCCTATCTCAACATGGATGTTGCGGTGGTCGAGCATTCGTTGGAACATGGGCGTATATCCATGCAGCGGCATTTTCTGAAAGCTATCGGTGAAATAACGATCGTCGTGGTTGGTGCGTGTGGGTATGCGTGCTGCCACTGAAGCGGCGAGCTCGGAGGGGTCCAGGCCCCACTGCTTGCGAGTGTAGCCGCGGAAGAATTTCTCATAGAGGTCGCGGCCAACGGCATTAATCACTACGTCTTCGCTGGTTCTGATCTGTGCGCGTGGTTCACGCACTTGGTCGTAAAATGCCTGCACGGTTGCCTCTGTCAGGTTCAGGCCATAAACTCGGTTTACTGTGTCTATATTGATGGGAATGGGTACAAACTGCTGTCCGACTTTAGCAAGCACATGGTGCTCATAGGGCCGCCATTCGGTAAACTGCGACAGGTAGTCGGCCACGCGCTCAGAATTGGTGTGAAAAATATGCGGGCCATAGGGGTGCATCAGGACGCCGTCTTTGTCGTGGGTGTCGTAAGCATTGCCGCCAACGTGCGGGCGTTTGTCTGTAATAACTACCTCGAATCCGTAATTCGCGAGCCGCTCGGCAACCACTGAGCCGGAGAAGCCTGCACCGACAACAAGCACATCTGTTTTCATCGATTTTCCTTTTCTAGGGACACACCCGTGCACAATAGACCTTCGTCCCGACCCCAGAGAACGGGGTTGGTCTAAAATCAATTGTTGACTCGAGCTTAGGATTAGCTAGTTACGGGAAATCACCCGCGCTCGGGCTGGAGGCTGCTTTTACGCTGACTGAAATGGCTTGCAGCATATGGCTCCGCATGGCGCTCACTATTGCTTCCCACGAGGCGCCGTTTGCGCGCTGTACGCCTTGTTCGATCCGCTGCGCGTCGGGGCTCGTCAACGCGCACTTGATCGCGCGAACAAAGTCGGCCGATGAAGCAGCCACTTCTACAAGCGGAGTAAAGTTGTGCACGACGTCGGGCACTGCAGTTGAAACGATAGGTTTACCTGCGGCCATGTACTCTAGAGTCTTTGTCGGATTGATGTATTTAGTAGCGTCATTCAGCGCGAATGGCATGAGACAAACATCAAACGATTTCAGGTAGGCCGGCAGGTCGGCATAGGCTCGCTGTCCAAGCCAGTGGATATTGGCCGAGCTCGGCAACGAACTGCGCTCAACCTTGGCGAAAGGGCCGATCATCACCAGGGAGCCGTGAGGAAAGCTTTCTGCGACACGCGCTAGCAAATCGTAATCGATGCGTTCGTCGATCACTCCGAAGTACCCGATGATTGGATGCGGCAGATGCAGAACGTCGCGCGGCAAGGGTGTCTCATCGGAAAGGGCGCTGCTGTAATGCCTCGCATCTACGCCGCAGCCAAAGAAGTGCACGTTCGTGTGGAAGCGGGACTTCGACTGAAACAGCTGGTAGCCGCCGGTGAATACGACGTCGGCTTTTGACAGCAGAAAACGTTCCCGCTCAGCGATATCCGGCAGCGCGAAACGGAAGTTCGCAAGCTCGTCCATGCAGTCGTACACAACACCGACCGCATCAAACTCGCCAAGGAAACAGGGGGCGGAAACCGGCGAATAAAACCACTGAATCGGGGAATCGAATCGCCGGACGAGTAACGGATGCTGCGCCAGGGTCTGCCGCAGCATCGGTAAGATTGCCTCACATTGGGCATCGACGCCGTCGAGAGTAGAGGTGAGAACTGGAATAATCCGAACGATATTCGCCTGCGGCTCGCTGACACGCAGGTGCTGCTGCTCGGCGTCTTCGAAGATCGGTTCCTCAAGCAAAAGTATCGGATGATAGCCGGCTAGACGGGAGAAAATCTGCTGCGGACGTTGCCAGACGAAATCCCAACGCAGGTGGCAGTGCGCGATAATCGGCCGATCGTCTCTATGCAGCGACCGCTGAGGCGCCTTGATTGCTCCGTTAGTAGGCCGTCCGGTTTGCAGGCGATTAGACTCTCCCGGCTGTTGTCCA
>DATACQ010000221.1:0-2128 GCA_036258955.1 Binatia bacterium | reverse complement strand
CACGGGATACGGTAATGCCGTCAATCTCGTGCGCACTATCCGCGAGTATGAGCGCGCCGGTGTCGCCGCTATCCATATAGAAGACCAGATCACGCCCAAACGCTGCGGCCACCTCGATGGCAAGGAAGTTATCCCGCTGGGGGAAATGGAGCAAAAACTGCGGGCCGCGCTCGCCACGCGCAGTGATCCCGATTTTTGCATCATCGCGCGCACCGACGCCCGCGGTGTCACCGGTTTTGACGATGCCATCGAGAGAGGCCGGGCCTTCGCCAAGCTCGGAGTTGACGCGATTTTTATTGAAGCGCCCCAGTCCGAAGCCGAATTGGCGGAGATCCCCCGCGCCCTGCCTGACGTGCCGTTGCTGGTCAATGTCTTTAAAGGCGGAAAGACTCCGATGCTGCCGGTCGAACGGCTGGAGCAAATGGGCTATCGCATCGCGATCTACCCGTCTGAGACTCAGCGCGCCGGGATCTTCGCTATGAGACAGGCATTAAGCCTTCTCAAACGCGAAGGGACAACTGAAGCAATGGACACTCAGCTAACGACGTTCACAGAGCGCGACCAAGTGGTTGCCTTGGATGAATGGCAAAGCATCGAGCGAAGTTTTCTCACCCTCGACTCGAAGTGAGTTTGTTTCAGCTCGGCGAAATAGCTTCTGCTCAGTACTTTCTGATAAATGCACCGTGCATGCGGCTCAAACATAGGCAAGGCGCACCAAAATCAATGAGCGGAGGCACACGCTTCTGGTACGTTGACGCGAAATCGGATGAGCACAACCAAGCATGTTAGTCTTTCAGCAGCCTGCGTCAGACTTCTTGCTGAAGCATCTTCAAGGCACGCAATACCAGTTCGCGGCGAAACTCCTTTTCCTTTTCCAGCGTCAGCTCAGGATTTCCAGTTGGGTTGACAATCCCGCCGGAAGGAATGGCCCGTAGCGAACCTACTTCTTTGGCTACTGGGACCATCGTGCAGATCTGCGCCACCGGGATCTGCAATCGTTCGATCTCCTTGCTGATCGCTGCGCCGCAGCGAGTGCTGGAGCCTCACGTCGAGGTCAGGATCACCCCTTGCACTCCAGCAGCTTTCAGCCGCGCTGCGATCTGCTCGCCGATACGCGTAGCATCTTCCACCGCAGCGTGAGCTCCCCCCGTTGCGTGAACGATCTCGTGCACGGCGCCGATCGCGCCCTCTTTTTCCAACTGTCGCATCGCATCCAACGGCACCAGACGGTTTGGGTCCTGATTGGCTAACGTCGTGTCGTAGCCAGAGTGCACGACGTCGAACGCTGTACAGTCCAGACGTTCGACGCTTGCGACCGGAATTGACGTGTAGCGTGTCGGCCGTCCCGGCTCCATCTTCTCCGGGTTCCCTTCGGTCACCAAGCCGCCGTCGGTGACCAGTGCTATCAGCGCCGATTTAGGGTCCCGGAGCGGCGGGGCCGGTTTCCCAAAGGCAAATTGGGGCGGCGCAATTTCCGGCGTGACAGTTTCTCCCCGCAGTTTGGCCAGGAGCATATCAATCGCGCGCTCGGCAGGCGGCTTCGCCGCAAACTCATTACGTTTGATGCCGCGCGCGAGGAAGCCCTCGTCCTGAGGCTTGCCGATGGCGGTCCCGCGCGCAAGTTTCAAACCCAATTGCGCCATTCGCTCGAGTGCGGCTGCCATACCGCTGACCGATGCACCGGAATTCGCAATATAGAGGTTTTTGCGGTACAGAGCTGCGCCCGGATTGCTCTCATCCATGGCGGCGACGGCGGTGATACCAAGTCGATTCTGGGCCGCCGCGCAAACACTGCCGCAAGCAAAACCGTAGCGGCCACTTTCAAAAGCCGGTCCAGCAAGCAGCAAAGCGGCTTTGCAGTCCGCAATCATGGCCAATAGTTGGTCGAGCGCGGTGTCCTCATGTTCGGCGAAATAGTTGTCGCCGCAGTAAACGGTCCCGACCAATTCCGCCCCAGAGCCGAGCGCTGGCTTTAAGAGACGTCCCGGCCCAATCGGCCCCTCCTTGAATCCAGGTGCTAAACTGCCTTTTTCTTCACCCCCAAATTGGGCGAAAAACTGATTGAGGTAGTGCACAACGCGAATCTCTTGAGTCATGGCGCTTCTCCAGCAGACTTGTTCAAAAGTTC
>DATACQ010000220.1:0-1511 GCA_036258955.1 Binatia bacterium | reverse complement strand
ATTTTTAGCGCGCTAATGGTGCTCGGTGGGGTTTCACCCGAAGACGGTTTCACTCAAGCGCCATACTATCAGGGAAAAACCATAACCATCATCGCCGGCACTGCTCCCGGTGGAATCGGCGACAATCGGGTGAAAGCCATGGTTCCCTTTTTGCGCAAGTATATTCCGGGAAATCCCGCATTCGTGGTCCAGTACATGGACGGCGGCGGCGGTCGGCAATCGGGAAATCACATGTTTCGCGTCGCTCGTCCTGACGGGCTTACCATCGGCGCGTTCAGCAGCAGCGTCATCGGGCTCGGTATTCTGCGTGATAGCAGCGTGATGTACGACATAGACAAGTTTATCTATTTGGGCTCGCCGGAAAGCTCGAGCCATCTCGTGTTCTATACCCGTAAGGAGGCCGGCCTGGACACCTTGGATAAACTCAGAGCGGCCTCGGGGGTTAGAGTCGGCGCCAGGACGGTGGGTCACAGCGCCTATACGGCCGTCCGGCTTTTTACATACTTTATCGGTCTCAAGGAGCCGAAATTCATCCCGGGTTATTCCGCGCCCGATTTGGATCTTGCGCTCCTGAGCGGCGAGGTGGATGCCCGAGCGAACACGGCAACATCGGTGTGGAAGCGCAACCCCGACTGGGTGGAAAAAGGCTTGATGCATTTCCATGCCATTTACGCAATTCCCAAAGATCTCAAGCACGACCGCTTTGGTCACCTTCCCGAGCTCGAGACCTTTGCCAAATCCGACAAAGAACGCCGGCTGCTCGCGCTCTCGCGCATTTTCAGGCTCACGGGCTCACCCTACGTTTTGGCTCCGGGCACCCCCAAAGATCGAGTGGAGATCCTTCAGGAGGCCATGCGCAAGACTTTCAAGGACGCCGAATTTCATCGCGAATACGAGAAGATCGTCGGCGAAGAAGCCACCCCGTTGACGCCGGAGGAATTGACAAAAGCAATTCAGGACACGCCGCGCGATCCCGAGTTGATTGAAATGTACAAAACTTTTGCCGGCGCGGCGCCGCTGCCACCCCGTTGAAACGCAGAAATTAAGCGTGCGCAGATTTGCAGTTCGCCACCATTTGTCACAGACGTACAACTGCGCAGGATTCGAGTAAAAACTCGGCAGCGTAAACCGAGAGGCGGGCGAAAACCCGCCTCATGTTTTTGTGTTGACCCGGACCCAATTCCGCGCAAGTTACTGATCGAGTCCTGCCGTTCAATAGTTCATTTCGCCAACAAACAGAGTTGAAGCTAAGATTTGAATCCGATAGGCTGGCGTTCTCGATAAAGAATGCGAAAACTTTTCTGCTTATCATTTCTCCTGCTGGTCTTTTCTCTTGCGGAAAGTTCCTTTGGCCACTTTACCGGCAAAGGGCATGTTCACACAGCCTCGGAGACAAAACAGGTGTTTTCGAATCCGGACTGCCGCTCTAGCGGCACGTGCGACCTCAAACGATTCACGCTCACAACCTCGGTTTACGAAGTTTGGTTCAGCGACGACCCAATTCATCCCAC
>DATACQ010000219.1:0-1776 GCA_036258955.1 Binatia bacterium | reverse complement strand
TGAGTGCGCGATTTTACCCTCCAGTTTTTGCCGTCTGTAAGCTGTTACGTTTCATCTTGGCTCCTAAGCTCCCCTTTTTCCGGTAGTTGCGGCAAGTTGACTTGCTAAAATGCAAGGGCCATAGTGCAGAAGAACCGTTTCGGTAGGAGAGAATCCATGCAGGTTTATTATGATCGTGATAGCGATTTAGGCGTTCTCAAAGGAAAAAAGGTTGCGGTGCTTGGTTATGGAAGCCAAGGGCATGCGCATGCGAACAATTTGCGCGATTCCGGAGTGGACGTGGTGGTCGGATTGCGCCGCGAGAGCAGTTCCTGGGCCAAGGCGGAAAACGCGGGCTTGAAGGTGGCGGAAACCGCGGACGCCTCACGCGCCGCGGACATCGTCATGGTTCTCCTGCCAGACGAGTTGCAGGGTGATGCTTACGAAAAAGAAATAAAGCCGGGGCTCAGAGACGGGAACTATCTCGCTTTTGGACATGGATTCAACATTCATTTCAAGAGAGTCGTACCCCCGGCGGGTGTGAACGTTTTCATGGTCGCTCCTAAAGGTCCGGGTCACCTCGTGCGGAGCGAGTTTCAAAAGGGTCGCGGTGTGCCGTGTCTGCTGGCCGTGCAACAGGATCCCTCTAACGATACCAAGCAGATCGGTTTGGCGTATGCGGCGGCCATCGGCGGCGCGCGGGCGGCTGTGATCGAGACGACATTTAAGGATGAAACCGAAACCGATCTTTTCGGTGAGCAGTCGGTTCTCTGCGGCGGCCTTTGCGCTCTCATTCAAGCGGGCTACGAGACGCTGGTCAACGCAGGGTACCCTCCCGAGATGGCGTATTTCGAATGTGTCCACGAAGTTAAGCTGATCGTTGACTTGATTTATGAGGGCGGGCTGACCAACATGCGCTACTCAATCAGCAACACTGCAGAGTACGGCGATTTGACTCGCGGCAAGCGGGTGATCGGACCGGAGGTGCGCCAGGCGATGCAGACGATCCTGCGCGACATACAGTCGGGCAAATTCGCCGACGAATGGATCAACGAATACAGGTGCGGCATGCCCCACTTCACTGAGCTGCGCAAGGAAGCTTCAAACCATCCGCTCGAGAAGGTCGGCGAAAATTTGCGCGCCATGATGCCGTGGCTGGCGCAGAACCGTCTCGTGGACAAGAGCAAGAATTAACTGGAGCCGCCAAAGTAACAGGGAACATTTCAGGGAGTAAGCTTTGTAGAAAACGGAGACCGCGCAGAAACTCACGCCGCCCTATAAGGTGCTTGGCAATGAGCGGGTTTTTCGTTGTTTGTGCTACTCATTTACTTAGCCGTCCTCCTCAACGTCCAAGCCTGTTGCGCCCGTCAACGAAGAAGCTTACGCACGGATTTAATTTACCGAGTACTGCGAGCCAAAGGCGTGTGATCTTTGACCCGCCGCCCGGCAGCAAGACGATGAAGCTCGCCGCTGAGGGTTACCCTTTTATTGTGTCAGCGTCCGCCGTGGCGCTCCTCGGATTCGTTTTGGGCTGGTGGTTTATCACCGTCCCGGCGGCCGCATGCGCCGCGTTTTTTATCTTGTTCTTTCGAGATCCGGAGCGCCATCCACCGGAAGGAAAAGAGCTTGTGGTGGCGCCTGCCGACGGCCGAGTGGTGAGCATAGCGAAAACGGAGTACGCGCCGCTGGTAGACGGCCCGGCAGTTCGGGTCAGCATCTTCATGTCGCCGCTCGATGTGCACGTCAATCGAATGCCGGTTAGAGCCACGGTTCAAGACATCCGTCACACCGCCGGCA
>DATACQ010000218.1:0-2266 GCA_036258955.1 Binatia bacterium | reverse complement strand
ATCGGGTGCTCCAGTGGCTTGTGACCAAACCCGAGATCGCCGGTCCCAAAGAGCTCAAGGGAAAGAAAATTGCGACAACCGGCGTGGCGGCAATTGCGACGTTCATGCTGAAGCAGATCCTTACCAAACACGGGCTCGATGGCAACAAAGACGTCACGTATCTCGATGTCGGACAGGGCAATCAACTGCCTGCGCTGCTCGGCGGCGGACTGGACGCCGCGATACTTAGCGTCGAACAGCGGTTCGTCGGTCTCGACAAGGGAATGCGTGAGATGTTCTTCTTTGGTGACGAGGTGAAAAATTCCTGGGGCACTCTGGCCACGACCGACAAGCTCATCAAAGAAAATCCGAAGATGGTCGGCGGCTTCGTGCGCGCTACGCTGAAAGCCCTGCGCTACCTGCGCCACGACAAGGAAGGCACCGTCGCCGCCATGACGAAGTTTGCGGGAGTGTCGCGCCAGCAAGCGAGCCGTGTGTATGATGACATCATCGGTACTTTTACGCGTAGCGGCGCCGTCGATGAAGAAACCCAGCGCAACGATCTGCAAATCATCCGGCAAGTGGTGAATACCGGTGAGACGATTCCCAATGTGAAGGGCTACGACTTCAGCTTCGCGCTGGAAGCAGACCAACAGCTCAACAAAATGGGTTGGAAACCCTAGCGGCTCGTTTGCGTCCTAAGCGAAAGCCTCGGTTGATTCGAATCTTCGGGCTTGAAGAAAGATGGATTCGGCGGCACAGTTTCTCGGGATGCTTAGCGGAGTTTTGATGCCGTTTTTCAATATCCCGTTGATTTTACGAATCGTGAAAAGGCGCTCCTCTGAAGACATCAGCCTGGCCTGGGTGATTGGAGTCTGGTTTTGTGTGGTCGGTATGGTCCCTGCAAGTTTGATTTCTTCGGATCTGGTTTTATATACGTTCGGAATCGTGAATGTGATCTTTTTCAGCGGAGTCTTGGTAGCCGTTCTCTATTTTCATCCCGCCATCAAGGGGAAAAGCAGATCGACTTAGTCAACGAACACTTGATTGGTCGAGCGCCGCCACTAAGGGGCGGGCCATCCGGAAGCAGGAATGCAGAAATCTAGATCGCCAGCGGATTTTGCGGAGTGAAGCCTCGGGCGCAAGGCTGCGGCTAAGCCAATTCTTTCTTAGCCAGCTCCTCGACAAACTTCACCAGCGCGGAGTGATCCAAGTCGCCATCACCGATTCCTTTCATCGCGGTCATCATCTGGCCGACAACCCCCGTCACGAGTAGAGGAACACCGTATTCGCTGCCCGTTGCCACGGCGATTTTGATGTCTTTTTCGTGCAGGCGGATACGGAAACCGGGCTTAAAATTCCGCTCGAGCATCTTCTGGCCGTGAGCTTCGAGAACTTTTGACTGCGCGAAGCCGCCCAGCAGTGCCTGTCTGACCTTTGCAGGATCAACGCCGGCTTTCGCCGCGAGCACTAACGCTTCACCGACAATTGCGATGGTGGTGCCTACGACCATCTGATTAGCTGCCTTGGTTACCTGGCCCGCGCCCGCATCACCTACGTGCACGATGTTTTTGCCCAACGTCTGCAATATCGGCATGGCGGCTTCGACCGCGGAAGCTTTGCCGCCGATCATAATCGAGAGGCTCGCGGTTATAGCTCCTGCTTCGCCACCGCTGACGGGTGCGTCAAGCATGTCGCATCCGCGCTCACTCGCTTCAGCCGCGAGCCTGCGAGCGACAAGGGGCGAGATGCTCGACATGTCGATTAAAAGCGTGCCACGCTTGATACCGGAAAACACTCCTTCCTCGCCGGTAAAGACGAGCTCTACATCCTGTGAGTCGGGCAGCATGGTAATCAAAACGTCGCTCCGCCCGGCGACTTCCTTCGCGCTTTCCGCCGCTTGGGCGCCTTCACGCGAAAGTTCGTTCACTGCAGCGCGGCTGCGGTTGTGAACGACCAAAGAGTAACCCGCCTTCAACAGATTCCGGGCCATGGGTTTGCCCATTATGCCAAGGCCGATAAAGCCAACAACGCGATTTGCCATGGTTTGAATCCTTTCGTTGCGCGGTGCGCAAGCGCACCCTACTCAAAGGGACTCGCCAAGGCAAGCTGCGATGGCGGTTTCATTTTATGGCTTCGTGGAGTAGAGTGCGCGCACCATGAAGAAACGGACTTTCAGATGGTTAGGGCGGCCGTTTGTTGAGCTTTCCGCAGAAGGGCGCCCGGGATTGCCGGAAGCGGACGCTACACATGAGCTCTTCCAACGCTTCGACGGAGAACTAAAAAG
>DATACQ010000217.1:0-2070 GCA_036258955.1 Binatia bacterium | reverse complement strand
CCGAGGGGAGGCAATTTATCTTTCTTAAGCCGCTTGCAAATCCCTATGCGCTGACGTTGCTATGGATCGCCATGACCGGTGCGCTGGCCGGTTTGTTAATTGATGTGCAGTTCTATATTTCCGCCACGAGTGCAGGCATGGGATCGAAAGGCAATGCCAATTTTTTCGCGAACTTTTATATCATGCTTAATTTCAGCTCGTTACTGCTTCAGCTGTTTGCCGCTCCTAAGATTCAAGAGAAAATTGGCATACGAGGCGGTTTAATGATACTGCCCTTCGCGCTCATTGGTGGAGCGAGCTTTGCAAGCGCCGCCGCAACCGCATTCAGTTTGTCGGTTCTCCGGGTCACGGAGGGTGGCTTGCGTTCATCCATCCACCGTTCGGTTTGGGAACAAGCTTTCATTCCCGTAGATTCCGGCGAACGGTCGGTTGTAAAGCTTGCTGTGGACGGCATCGGGGCGCGGGTCGCTGAAGGCACTGCCGCGGCAGGACTCTACATTTGGATTCAGCGTGTTGCGCCCGGTGGCGCCGTCGCAACGCCATTGGATACCAGTTGGATGGCCTGGGTTACTCTGGCCATCGTGATCGTCTGGTTGTCTATTACTCATCGGCTGCAGGTCCAAGTCAAAACGGAACCCGGCAAACGGCAGGCACGCGCACAAGAGATCGATTGCGAACGTTTTCCCGACCAGTGCCCCTGCACGACCGAGTTGGGCAAGGGAATCGCGTAAGTTTCGTTCGCAAAACCTTCCGCGCTGCGATAGTTGTTTCTTCATGCGAATCTGCTCACTGTTGCCAGGCGCCACGGAGATTCTCTTCGCACTGGGCTTAGGCGAAAGTATTGTCGGCGTCACCCACGAGTGTGACTATCCGCCCGAGGCCAAGAACAAGCCGATAGTCGTGCGCGCGAAGATCGACCCTAATCGGCTGACCAGCAATGAAATCGACCACGAAGTCAGCGCTGCGCTCGCCGGCGGCAACACCCTCTACACGCTGGACCAACAGGCATTAAGAAACAGCGCGCCGGATTTGATCGTCACTCAAAGTCTCTGCCAGGTCTGCGCGCTAGACTACAATCAGGTCGCCGAGGCGGCGCGGTCGTTGGCGCACCCACCGCGGATCTTGTCTTTGAACCCACATAGCTTGTCTGAACTGTTGGATGACGTTCTGCGCATCGGAGCCGCCACCGGCGAAAATGATGCGGCCGCCAATCTCGTGCGCACCTTTAAAGAGCGGATTCAAACGATTGCAGAGCGCGAGCCGGCACGCCGGCCCAGGGTAGTCTGTCTTGAATGGCTTGAACCTCTGTACATTGCCGGTCACTGGGTACCGGAAATAATCGGTCTCGCCGGCGCTGAAGATGTCCTGGGTCGGGCGGGGGAGTCCTCCGCCAGGATTGAATGGCGAAATGTCGTTGACGCAAAACCGGATGTGCTCTTGCTCATGCCCTGCGGTTTCGACCTGCGTAGGACGGTGCGGGAAGCGACGCCGCTGCGCCGTCTCGAGGGATGGAGCGACCTTCCTGCAGTCAGGTCCGCAAACGTGTTTGCGCTCAACGGCAATGCGTATTTCAGCCGCCCGGGACCGCGCTTGATAGATGGTCTGGAGATGCTCGCGCGCATTCTTCACCCGAACGATTTCTCCGAAGAAGCATCGCCGGCCGGGGCAAAAAGAGTTATCCATTGATCTCACCACAGGTGATTCATATCCTTCCCCGTGCCAGAGTTTAATATCGAAAATTGCTCAGCCATCAGGGTGACCCGTCTTATCGGGCGGGAGCTCTCGCTTCAAAGACTTCCGACCTTTGCAGTCTTAGGCTGCGAAACTTCAAAGTTCGAGTTGAGTTTCCATAGTTTGGTATTGCGATTGTTGGTAAATGCCGCCCTTTGCCCTTCTTTTATGTTGCCCATCGCGCTTCAGCTCAAAAAAGGTTATTCGTAAACCATGCTCGGTCGGTTATTGCTAATATTCGCCATCGTTCCGGTCCTGGAGCTCTTGATCCTGATCAAGATCGGCAGCCGCATTGGTGCCCTGAACACCGTTGCGCTCGTGGTTTTGACTGCGTTGCTA
>DATACQ010000216.1:0-2991 GCA_036258955.1 Binatia bacterium | reverse complement strand
GAGATTTTCCCGGGGCACGGCAATCAGTTTCCATTCGTAGTGACAGTCGGCTAAATGAACTTCGACGACCTCCGCCCGAGATCTGCTGTGCAAGCACTGGGCGACAATCTTGACGATCGACGGTGGTAGAATGGCCGGGTGCGCATCCGCGCGAAAGCCAAACTGCTCCACGAGGGACATCATCGCAGGGTTGGCATGGACCAAATTGCCGTCTTCATTGAGTTCCACAACGGCGATGGGACTCTCCTCGGCAATGGATGCCAGGCGGCGCAGGTCCTTCTCCAATGCGGTCTGGCGGCTCAAATCATGAAACGCCAGCATGGCGCCGACCCCTTTCGCCGTCGGGTAAGGAACGCAGCGATATTCTATCTGCTTTACCGTGTCGCCACGGCAGCGCACGCGCATGCGCGCCGCCGGTTCAGCTTTACCTCCCCGCAGAATTCTTTTGATTGGGCACTCCTCGACGGCACCGGCGCCGTCTTGCGCCCGGCAATCAAAGAGTTCATGAGCGGATTGACCCTGCAGCACGGGTGCTACCCAGCCCAGAAGCAGTTCCGCCTCGCCGTTGATCGCCACGATGCGCCCATCCGGGTCCGTAAGCAAAGCAGCGGACGGCAACGCATCGAGGAGTAACTGCGACACCGCGCGTTCGGCGTATTCGGCGCTTGCGGGCAGCGGTGCGTGTTCTAGCGGCTCCATGTTTCCATGACCCCTGACGCGAGACTCAGATGACGCATGATATCGATGTGTTCTTTGCCTGGATCAAGCGTTTTCAGGATTCGCCGTCCGACGGCGTTCGATTCCGCGTCGCCGAGATTTACTACGGGTCCTCTCGGAAGCGGCAAGCCGTCGCGGCTAAGAATCAGACGGATGATCGGCTTGAGAGTATCCTTGCGGTTCGCGGCCAAAACGATCCCTCGCTCTCCTGTACTGAGCTCTACGAGGCTGCCCACGGGGTAAACTCCCAGGGAACGAATCACTTTTTCCACCAACTCGCGGTCGAAAGCGCCCGTGTTGGCGTCGAGGTACAGCTCCCTCAAAACATCGATTGGTTTTTGCAACACGCCGTTGCGTCCGGTGATCATCGCGTCATACGCATCGGTGATCGCGACAATCTGGGTCAGTGGAGACATTGGATGGCCGGAGTTGCGAGGATACCCTGTGCCATTCAAGCGTTTGTGGTGTTCCACCACGATTTCCTGAGCCATCGTCGAGATGTTATCGGCCTGCTCTAGGATGGCTCCTCCAAGCAGCGGATGCTGCTCGAGCAAGCGCCGCTCCTGATCCGTAAAGGGATCCGGTTTGCGGATCAAGTTCCGCGGCAAGCGCACTTGGCCGACGTCGTGCAGCAGTGCGCCAAGCCCGAGCTCGCAGATCTGGTCGTCATAACCTTCCGCAGTGGCTACCACCATCGATAACACGCATGCATTTACGCCGTGAGTGAATAGATCGGTCTCGAAGCGCCGCATCTGGGTTAACAACAAATTCGCCTCAGGCGAACGGGTAACACTCTCTAGAAGGGAAGTAACCGTCTTTTTGGCGGCCGGGCTGTTCAAAGGCGAGCCCCGCCCGACTCCATCAAAAATGGTTTGTGCCGTCGCGAGGGCCTCCTCGTGGATCGCCTTGGCCACGGCTAATTCGCGCACTAGAGGCCCAAGTACCCTTTCATACCCTACGATGCCCGGTGCTTCGCTCGGCTCGTCGAATGATTAGACGGCCGGTTGAGGACCCGTATGAAACGTCGGCAGCTCGGCATCGCTACCTCGGTGGAGATCGATGACGACCTCTCGTATGCCGTGTTGCGCGAGCAACTCGATTTCACGCGCGTTGTTGATCCGCTTGCTATTAAATAAAAACGGTGTGTGGATCCAGGCACGATCGAGCTCGATGACGTACATGCCTGGCTTGAGCTGCGACAGCGGGATCCGCTTCTTCATCTGGTATTCTGGGATGCTCATCTGAGCTCGGTATTCACCGTAGCGCAAGACTTGCCATTGATCTCGGCAGGTCTCTCGTCGTACAGAGCTCCTGGGCAGACCAGGAGCTTGATGTTTGAAGTTATCGGCAGCAAGTGCGGAGATATAAGAGTTGCGGGGAGAAGAACAGCAAAGCCGAGGAGCCTGCGCGGACTGAACCAACCTTGAGGTTAGATTTTGTAAGTTGATGTACCTGTCAGGGCCAAGGGGACGTAAAGCGCCGCTGATGCCGGCCACCGCCGCCACACGACGGCGGGGTAGCCGCGTTTACTTTTCAGGCTTTCAATAAGGCGGGTTCACGCCGCGGCGCTGCGGTGCGGGACGTCTCCCGCGCGATGGCGATTCGGCCGGTGCGGATCAGCTCTTTTATTCCTAGCGGCCGCAGCAAATTGATCAGAGCCTCGACCTTATCGACATCGCCGGTGATCTCGATCGTGTAAGTAGCCGGAGAGGAATCGACTATTTTGGCGCGAAAGATATCCGCTATGCGGATCGCCTCATCCCGGTGCTCGGCCTTGGTATGAACCTTGATGAGCGCGGTTTCCCGGTCGAGAAACTGAGTTTCCGTTAGATCAACAACTTTAAGGACTTCGACAACCTTATTCAGCTGCTTCATGATCTGCTCGATGATCCGATCGTCGCCCGCGGTAACGATCGTAATCATCGACGTTGTCGGATCCAGAGTTGGCGCCACAGAAAGACTCTCAATGTTGTACCCCCGGGCGCTAAACAGCCCTGCGACTCGCGCGAGCACGCCGAACTTGTTTTCAACAAGGATCGATATGATATGTTCCATTCGCCGTTTCGTCAGGCGGGGAGCACACCTTCGCCCTCTTCGACCTGCGGTCTTTTACCTCCCCCTTTGCGGGCCTGCTTGAGTTCGGGCGGATCTTCAAGCATCATCTCGTGCTGCGCCCCGCCGGCGGGAATCATCGGGTAGCAATTCTCAAAGGGGTCGGTGTGGATATCCATCAACACCGGTCCCTTATGCCTGAGCCCTTCCTCTAACACCGGG
>DATACQ010000215.1:0-9360 GCA_036258955.1 Binatia bacterium | reverse complement strand
GGCAAAGCCGCAACCATGGCGCGAGCAAAGCTGTTCACGGAGAGTCAGGCGGAGAATTTGCGCAAGCCGCGAAAAATTTGCAAGGGTCGTAATGCAACAACGTAAAGGTCAGAAAGAGATTAGACGCACATGATGAATGTGACTGAAGAACTGTTACGACAACTTTTGAGCGAGAGAATTCTCGTGCTCGATGGGGCCATGGGAACGATGATCCAGATGCAGCGCCTCGATGAGAAAGCCTTCCGGGGCACGCGATTCGCAGAGCACCACCGCGATCTTCAGGGATGCAACGACTTGTTGTGCTTGACCCAAGCCGAATTGATCAGCGACATTCACCTGCAGTACCTCAAAGCCGGCGCTGATATCGTAGAGACCAATACGTTTAATGCGACCTCGATCTCGATGGCTGATTACGGGCTGGAATCCTATGTTTATGAAATGAATGTTGCTGGTGCCCGGGCTGCGAAGCGGGCCGTCGAGATGCTTAAGGCGAAAGAACCCGATCGTCCCGGCTTTGTTGCCGGCGCTATCGGTCCCACGAATCGTACGTGTTCGATCTCGACCGATGTGCATAGCGCGGCCACGCGCGGCGTAACGTACGACGAGCTGGTCGAAGCGTACTATGAGCAGGCGTGCGGATTGCTCGACGGCGGCGCCGATATTCTGCTCGTAGAAACGATTTTTGACACGCTCAATGCCAAAGCCGCTTTTTTCGCCATCACGAGACTTTTTGAAGAGCGCGGCATCCGGATGCCGCTTATGGCATCGGTGACTTTCATTCAAGCAGGAAGTAACCGCGGCGTGACCGGCCAAACGGTGGAAGCATTCTGGAACTCCATTTCGCACGTGCCGTTGTTGAGCGTCGGAATGAATTGCGCTCTCGGTCCGAAAGAGATGCGGCCGCTCATTCAAGAGCTGTCGCAGATCGCGCCGGTCTACATGAGCAGTCACCCAAACGCCGGTTTGCCTGACCCGCTGTTGCCGACCGGTTTTCCGGAAACGCCCGAGAGTCTGGCGCCGCAGTTGCGCGAGTGGGCCGAGAACGGTTGGCTCAATATCGTCGGCGGTTGCTGCGGCACCACCCCGGAGCATGTCGCGAGCTTGCGCGCAGCTATTGCCGGGTTACCGCCGAGGGTGCCGCCTGGGGTGAAACCCTATCTGCGCTTGAGCGGTCTCGAGAGTCTCACGGTGCGCCCGGAATCGAATTTCGTAAACATCGGGGAACGCACGAATATCACAGGGTCGCCGGTTTTTTCGAAACTGATCTTGGCCGGTGACTACGATAAGGCGGTGATCGTAGCGCGCCAACAGGTGGAGGGAGGCGCGCAAATAATCGACGTCAACATGGACGAAGGCATGCTCGACTCGAAAGCAGCGATGGAAAAATATCTCCGGATGATCGCCGGGGAATCGGAGATTGCCCGCGTGCCCGTAATGGTAGACAGCTCCAGATGGGAGGTCATCGAGGCAGGTCTTAAATGCTTGCAGGGAAAAGGTGTGGTCAACTCAATCAGCCTCAAAGAAGGCGAAGAGAAATTCATCAACCAGGCGAAGTTGATCCGCCGTTACGGCGCGGCGGTCATCGTCATGGCTTTCGATGAACGCGGCCAGGCCGATACTTACGAGAGAAAAATAGAAGTTTGCGCTCGTTCCTACAAGATTCTGACGGAACAAGCCGGTTTTCCGCCCCAGGACATCATCTTCGATCCCAATATATTGACGGTGGCGACCGGGATGGAGGAGCACAACAACTATGCCGTCAACTTCATCGAAGCGACCCGCTGGATCAAGGAAAATTTGCCGCTCGCCAAAGTCAGCGGCGGGGTGAGTAATATCTCGTTCTCGTTTCGCGGCAACAACCCGGTGCGCGAAGCGATGCATTCGGCGTTCCTGTACCATGCGATCAAAGCAGGCATGGATATGGGAATCGTTAATCCCGGTATGCTCGCGGTGTATGAAGAAATTCCCAACGATCTGCTCGAGCTCGTCGAGGACGTTTTGCTGAACCGGCGGCCGGATGCGACGGAGCGCCTCGTCAGTTTCGCCGAGACCGTTAAGCAAGCGGGGAAGACCGTCATCAAAGATGATGTTTGGCGCAACGGAACAGTGGAAGACCGGCTCTCCCACGCCCTTGTCAAGGGTGTCACAGATTATATCGAGCGCGACGTCGAGGAGGCCCGGCAAAAATACGCCAAGCCCTTGGCGGTCATCGAAGGCCCCCTCATGGCCGGTATGAATGTTGTCGGGGACCTCTTTGGTTCGGGTAAAATGTTTTTGCCGCAGGTGGTGAAGAGCGCCCGGGTGATGAAGCAAGCCGTGGCGTATCTCACGCCTTTTCTCGAGCAGGAAAAGCAGGCTGTAAAGAACGTGGAAAAGCGGACGAAGCTTGTCTTCGCTACGGTTAAAGGCGACGTGCATGATATCGGCAAGAACATCGTCGGGGTGGTGCTGAACTGCAACAACTACGACGTCATTGATCTTGGCGTTATGGTGCCCGCCGACAAGATCATCGACACCGCCCTCGCGGAGAAAGCGGGCATCATCGGGCTCAGCGGGCTGATTACGCCGTCGCTTGACGAGATGGTGCACGTCGCCCGCGAAATGGAACGCCGCGGTCTCAGGATCCCGCTGCTCATCGGCGGCGCGACCACGAGTAAGCGGCATACCGCCGTGAAAATTGCGCCGGCTTACGGCTGTGAAACGATCCATGTCGTGGATGCGTCACGCGCGGTGCCGGTGGTGGGCGCGTTAAGCAAACCGGAGACGCGGAAAGCTTTCGCTGAGCGCAATAAAGCCGAACAACATGAGATATGCCGGCAGTTTGAGAACCGGGCGGGAATCCAGCTCATGACTTATGAAGAAGCCGTCCGGCACAAACTCCACACTGAGTGGCACGCCGATCATATACCGGTGCCGGAGTTCATCGGACGGCGGGTGCTGGCTGATTTTCCGCTATCCGAGCTTGTACCCTTCATCGATTGGTCGCCATTTTTCCACGCATGGGAAATTCGCGGCCGCTATCCGGAATTACTCGATGACCCCGCCCGTGGCGAAGCAGCGCGGGAACTATTGGCGAACGCGCGGGAACTGCTGCAACACATCGTTGATAAAAAAGTCTTCAGAGCCAGCGCTGTCTATGGCTTTTATCCGGTCAACAGCGAGGGCGACGATATCGTCGTTTATACGGACACGACTCGGGCAAGAGAGTTGACGCGGTTGCATACCTTGCGCCAGCAGAAGGAAAGTCAACGGGGCAAGCCGCAGATCGCTCTCGCCGATTATATCGCGCCGCGCGAAACCGGACTGACCGACTACATCGGCGCATTCGCCGTCACCGCTGGCCACGGCTGTCAGGAGCTTGCGGAGAAGTTCGAAAAGCAAAATGACCCGTACAACGCCATCATGGCGAAAGCGCTGGCAGACAGGTTGGCGGAAGCGTTCGCCGAATGGCTGCACAAAAAGGCGCGGCTGGATTGGGGCTACGGCAGATCAGAACAGCTCTCGACCGAAGATCTGATCGCCGAGAAGTATCGCGGCATTCGTCCGGCGCCCGGCTATCCGGCGCAGCCCGATCACACAGAAAAGCCGCTCATTTTCGATTTGCTGCAGGTCAGTCAAGCGACCGGCATCGTCCTGACTGAGAATTTTGCGATGTACCCGGCTGCTTCGGTCTGCGGGCTCTATTTCGCGCACAAGGACTCGCGCTACTTTGCCGTTAGTTCCATCGGGAAAGACCAAGTGGAATCCTATGCCGCGCGCAAAGGGAGATCGGTGGCCGAGATGGAGCGCTGGCTAGCGCCAATCTTAGGCTATGATCCCAAAGCGGTTTGACGGGTGGCTTACGTCTGAACATGCCGCTCACTGTTGATTGGCGCGTCGTGTCGGGCGGGCGGGTGCTAATCTCGAATGTCCTGGAGAAACCAGCCGGTAGGGATTTCCTGTCCGAGGCCGCGGCGCTTCGCCTCGCGCACCACATAGCCGGCTGTGGAAGCGAATTGCAACCCCTGGGTGCCGCTGTTGGCGAAGAAGGTCACCTGGTTTCTGTCGGTCCGAGCCGGAATTTTCCCCGACATCACGTCCGTCAGTAGGGGAAAGTCACGGGAGAAAATATCCACAGGCGGATTGGCGATGCGCCTGACCTCTTCGGCGTTGCCGGCCACGACCGCCGCTTCAGCGCCGATCCGTATCTGACCCTCGTCCAGATGTTTGGTCGCCCGGCCCATCTTGACCACGAGATCGGCATTCTCGACGATCCGGGGATTCCACTCGTTCGCTTTCACGCAAGTTAAATGCATGCCCCGTTCTACCCAAGCCGTATCGTTGACGACGACTTGAATGGAATCAGTGCAGGTCGCAACTATATCGCAGCCGCGCACGGCGTCCTCTGCACGCTCCACCGGCGTTATTTTCAGACCTAATTTTGCGCTCATTTCACTCGCATAGGCTTCCCGGTTCCTTTTCGTGGGGCTATAGATTTTGACTTCGCGGAGTTTTCTTACGTGATTGAAGGCCAATAAATATGTCCGAGCCATGCCGCCGGCGCCTAAAATACCTGCCACTGCCGAGTCTTCGCGAGACAGGTATTTCGCGCCCAGTCCGGCGCAACCGCCGACCCGCATATGCTGGATGATTCCGTCATTGATGATCGCGAGGGGCTCGCCATTGCGGGTGGAGAAAACCATCACAATCCCGCAAAACGTGCCGGGTTGGACGCAGTATTTTTCTACCGTCTTGCCCTCCGGCCATTCGAGCATGTCCGATTTCATGCGTATTGCAAAGGTCTCGAACGTGCGCGAAGCCCCTTCCATAGTCCCCCAACGGTACATCAGTTTGGGGTCGTCATTAGGTACAAATAGATCGTAACGGCCGCGGTAAGCAGCGCGCTCATTGATGAGATCGCGATAGCCGGTTTCGAGGGCTTCGATGCAACCTCGCATATCGAGGAGCTGTTCGACAACTGAGTTGTTGATGAGAAGCATTATCGCTGCGCGATGAGAACCGCCGGCGTGAAACGCCGGCTAGCTGTCCAGTTCCGGTTTGGGTAGCGCGACGAAGGGCACTCCGTCGTCGGCGAGCTCTTTGGCTTCTGCCAGCGTCGCGGTCCCGTGGATCGGGCGCTCTTCCGCAGCGCCGTTGTGAATCTGGCGCGCCTCTTCTGCGAAGCGCGGTCCCACATCTTCGAAGTTTGTTTTGACGTGATGGTACACCCGGATCAGCATTTCTTTGAATTCAGCGGGTGATACTCGGGCGGCCGGGGCAGTGACCTCTGCCTCGGGCTTACTCTTTTGCACTGGCGCCGGCTCATCCTTTTTGACGTGAACGGCGCACGCATGGGGCAACTTCTCAATCTTCTTGCTGCCGCAGGTAGGGCACGCAAGGAGCTTTTTCTGGGCCTGCTTCTGGTATTCTTCGAAGCTCGGGAACCAACCTTCAAAGCTATGATTTTTAGCGCAGACGAGATTGTAGATTACCATAGGTGAGTAATCATTTAAGGTCCTTTCCATGCCTTGTCAAGCGTGACGGCTAACCTGCAAGCTAACGTGGGACAGGTCAGGTCGCGACCGGTTCCTATAGGGACGCCGTGACCGATCCCTCTCTCAGGATCAAAGTAGTCTTGAGCTCCTTCGATGGGTTCAGGATGACCTCAGGCCAGGAACTCGGTTGGGAGGGATTTCCGCGGGATCCGTACGTTTGCTGCGATTGGAACTCGTGCTAAGGTTGTCGCTTAATGGCAGAAACTCTGGCTCTCAGGATCGTAAGAAAGATTGCCGAAATCCCGGGCGAGCGCTGGGATTGTCTCGGGCGTGGTTGCTCGCCATTTGTACGTTGGGATTGGCTCGATGCGTTCGAGCAGACCGGTTGCGTCACCGAGGAAACCGGCTGGTTGCCACATCATCTGGTCGTTGAGCGAGAGCAGACCATCATCGCGGCCTGCCCGATGTATCTGAAGCTTCATAGCATGGGCGAGTTTGTTTTCGACTGGGAGTGGGCCGATGCCGCGCGGCACGCAGGCATTCAGTACTATCCTAAAATCCTGGTCGGCGTGCCTTTTACTCCCGCCACCGGCCAGAGATTTTTGACCGCGCCCGGCGAAGACAGGCGGCAACTTGTGCAGTTCATGGGACAGGCGCTGCGCAAGATCGCGACGGATAACAAAATCTCCTCAGTGCACGTCAATTTCTGCCTGTCCGACGAGCGTGAAGCATTGGAAGCGGTTGGGTTTGTGTCGCGATCAGGTATCCAATACCACTGGCAGAACCGCGGCTATACCTCTTTTGACGATTACCTCGGGAGCTTTCGCAGCGAGCGGCGGAACAAAGTGAAGCGCGAGCGGCGCGAAGTGGCGGAGCGCGGTATCGCCATTCGAGCCGTTGAAGGCACGGAGCTGACGCCGAACCATATGCAGACGATGTTCCGGCTTTATAAGGACCATGTCGATCGGCTCTATTACGGCCGTCAATATCTCACCCAAGAGTTTTTCATGGAAATCCAACGGCGCTTCGCGGCAAACACGTGTCTTATGTTGGCGCAGCGTGATGGTAAAGTCATTGCGGGTACATTCAATATTCGCGATGACACGGCGATGTATGGTCGCTACTGGGGAGCGTTCGAAGACGTTCCGTTCCTGCATTTCAATGTCTGTTACTATTCCGCCATCGAGCATTCGATAAAACTAGGCCTCAAGCGCTTCGAGGCCGGCGCGGGGGGGAGCTTTAAACAGCTCCGCGGCCTCGATCCGGAACATACGACGAGCGTTCATTTCATCGTTAACGGCAAGTTTCGCCACGCCGTGGAACGCTTTCTAACGCAGGAGCGCGAAATGATCCGGCAGAAACGCGAGATGCTACTCGAGCACACCCAGCTGAAAAGCGGATCATCATCGACATGAACCGATCATTCACGATCGACCAGCGGTCCTCTTTCTCCCGCACTAGTATCATGTCCCAGAAGTTCTTTGACACGCCACGCGGCTTGCTTTAGTCATTCCCGCCATAGCCGCTTGTAGGGGCGGGTTTGAAACCCGCCCTTACGCTGGATTCCGGGTCGCGCTTCCTCGCGAAAGCGGGGATCACGCCAGCTTGCCCGAAATGACTCGGACTGTGTCAACGACCTTACGGGACAGCACACTGACACGCAGTACTCATGCGCGGGGAACCTCACTGAGTATAAGTCCGAGGATTAAGCCTCGCTCTACTAAACCATGGCTCGGCGGGATGCGGGCGATTTTCTTGACACAGTGAGTTCTTTCCATTAACGTCGGCGCGGAGTGCAGCCGTGAAATTTTCTTGGAAGAATGCCGCTGAGCCCGTTCTATTTTTCCTCGCGCTATTGGTGCTCTGGGAAATTCTCGTCGAAGTGATCAAAGTACCCGCTTTCATTTTGCCGCCGCCGCGGGATCTCTGGACAGCGTTCATCAAAAAGATGCCGATTCTGGGAAACCATGCGATGATCACTTTTATCGAAGCGTTCGGGGGTTTTGCTTTGTCGCTGGTGCTAGGAGTGGCGTTCGCGATTTCCGTCGTGTATTCGCGGCACCTGCAGAATACGATTTATCCTTTGATCGTCATTCTCTACGCCATGCCCAAAAGCGCCTTCGCGCCGCTCATGGTAATCTGGGTCGGCTACGGCCTATTTTCGAAGATTGCTATTGCCTTTCTCGTGGCGTTTTTTCCGATCGTCGTGAATACGGTTGTCGGATTGAAGGAAGTCGAGCCGGAGCTATTGGAATTGGCGCGAATTAACCGAGGTTCGGCGTTTGATGTTTTTAAAAAGATTCGCCTGCCCAATTCGCTGCCGTATATGTTCGCGGGTATCAAGGTGGCGATCGTGCTGTCGGTCACCGGCGCCATCGTGGCCGAGTTCGTTGCGGCCAATGAGGGCCTCGGTTACCTGGTCTTGCAAGCGAATTACAGTTTGGATACGGCATTCGCGCTGGTGATCCTGCTCATTTTAGCCGTGTTGTCACTGGGGCTCTTTTGGTTGGCAGAAATTTGTCAGCGAAAGTTAGCGCCGTGGAGTGCCGCGGTTCGGGAAGTCGAAGGCTCCTTTTGATTGTTTGTTTCTGGAGGTTTAAACGATGATTCAGTTCCATCGTTTGGTGGCCCAAGTCGGCGCATGCTTGCTGATTGTTCTTGGCGTAATCGTCGAGACGCGCGCTGCCGAGCTCACGCCCGTGAACATTCGCATGGATTTTATTATCGGCGGGAAGCATGCGCCTTGGTATGTGGCGTTGGATAAGGGTTTTTATGCCAAACGCGGATTGGCGGCGACGATACAGGCGAGCACCGGTTCGGCGGATACCGTGCGAACAATCGGGGCGGGCGGCGCGGACTTCGGCTTTGCCGACATGGCGACGATGATCGTCGCGAAATCCCGTGGAACGCCGGTTCGCGCGGCGGCGCAGTTGGGTTACGTCGGCGCGACCATTCTTTGGCGTGACGAGGGCGTCATCAAAGGCATTAAAGATCTGGCAGGGAAGTCGCTGGCCATTAGCCCCGGACAAGCGCAATGGTTTTTGATGCCGGCCTACTGCCGCATCAATAAGATCGATTTCAAGTCGATCAAGATTCAAGAAACCGCGCCCCCGATCCAACCCGCCGCGTTGGTCACCAAAAAGGCTGATTTCATCATCATGTTCAGGGCTTCCAATGACGAAGTCGCAGAGCAGGCGGCGTCCAAGGTTGGCGTCAAGCTTGCGCGAGCGTACATGAAGGATACCGGACTCGATATCTACGGTAGCAGTTTGATCGTAAAGGATGAGGACATCAAGAAACGCCCGGAGTTCGTGCGCGCCTATGTCGAAGGCACATTGGAGGGGCTGCGCTACGCGCGTGATAACCAGGAGGAAACGCTTAGAATTCTGCTTAAGCACAAACCCGAGCTTGATTCTGCGCTGACGACTCTGCAGCTCAGGAATGCACTGACCGAAGTCTTCTTGCCTTTGGAATCGGTGCAGGTGGGCATGGGCTATATGAAACCCGACATCATGGAAAAAACCGTGCGGGTAACCAACGAATACTTCGATGTGGGTCGTAAGGTCGTTGCAAAAGATGTCTATACCAATCAGTTTATCAGACGATAACTCCTCGAAGCCTGCAAGCGCGCGCCGTGCCGCCGTTAATCGCAGTTGAAGGAGTTTCGCGCGTCTTCGCCAGCGGCGCTCGCGTCGTGACGGCGCTGGAAAAAATTTCCTTTGATGTGCACGCCGGAAATTTCGTCTCAATCGTCGGGCCGAGTGGTTGCGGCAAGAGCACGCTCCTGAAAATCATTTCCGGATTGCTGGCGCCGTCCTCAGGGAAGGTGTCGGTTAGCGGCCGGCGGGTCGACCAGCCTTTGGAAAACGTCGGGATGGTGTTTCAA
>DATACQ010000214.1:0-2355 GCA_036258955.1 Binatia bacterium | reverse complement strand
GCGTCCATTTGCGGCTGATCGGCGGAAAAAAATAAATCCACTGGCGCGCCTTCTTCAATCTGGCGGGCGAGACCACTTGACGGGCCGAAGTTGAATTTGACGCTGTGCTTGGATTTGTTTTGGTAGGCCGTGCCGATTTCTTTCAGCACGTCCGTTAAGCTAGCGGCGGCCGAAACCAGAATCTCTTCGGCAACCGCGGCCGTCGGCGGAATCGTGAGTTGAAGTATCAGGAATACCAGTGAACCAAAAACTCTCAACCGCTTTGAACGCATCAAACCTTCTCCCCTGGGACCACCACCTGCCGTAGTTCGCAAAGCGCGCGCCCTCGTGCATACGCCGCAACTTCCCATCAGCTACAATTAACTAACCCGAACAGATCTTCAAAGCTATGGCCAAAGCTATGACCGCCCGCGTTCCTTGATGCGGATGAAGTCAGTCTCAAACTGCCCCGCCATCGCCGGTCTCAGCGCCTGCACTCGGTTGGAACGGACCCCCGGTTGACACAAAAATATTTTTCGTGTTACTTGAACGCTCATGAGCACAGTCTCCCGCTTCGGGGTTTCCCTGGAGGAGGACCTTCTCGCCGCTTTCGACTTGAGTATCGGCGGCCAGGGTTATCAGAACCGGTCAGAGGCGATTCGCGATTTGATTCGCGATCATTTAATTCAGAGGCGGGTAGGTCAAGGGAATGCGGAGGTTATTGGCGTCGTCACTCTCGTTTACGATCATCGCGTCCATCGCCTTGGAGATTTGTTGGCCGATATGCAGCATAAAGCTGAAGTCGCCGTCAATGCGAGCCTGCACATCCACCTCGATGAGCATAATTGTCTAGAGGTCATTGTCATCCGCGGCCGCGGCGATAAAGTACACGAGATCGCAGGCAAGCTGATCGCGACCAAAGGGGTACAGAACGGCAAGCTTGTAACCACCGCGCCGGAGCTGAAGCACTAAAAAATTTTGCCGCCGAGTAGCACGAATTTCCAATCATTGTTACAGATGTGGAGCAATCATGCAGTCACGACAACACGTCCATGAGATCGCCGCAGATCATACTGACGAACGGCCGAAATCGGCCCTAACTCTCGTCAGCCTTGCCCACGGCGTCAATCATGCGCAGTCGGCGCTGAAGCCGCTCGTATTCCCCTTGGTGTTGCGTGATCTAAACTTTGGCTACGGTGAGCTCGGGATTATGCTCGGGGTCGCCAGCGCCGTTGGTGGACTGCTGCAGCTCGGTGCTGGCGCCCTCGGCCGAATCCTGCCGCGCCACCAAATCTTAGGGATCGGCAACGCCAGCGTCGGGGTTTGTTTCGTGTTTGTTGGATTGGCGCAGAGCTACTTCCAGTTTTTCCTCTGGACGGTGATGGCGCGCGTCGGCGGAGCGGCGCAACACCCGGTAGGCAGCTCCTTCTTATCGCACCACTTCAAGGAGAAAAAGCTCGGCACAGCTTTAGCGACCCACTTCACGGCCGGTAATATCGGTACCGCAATCATTCCGCTCTGCGCGGCGCTCCTGATCTCGCTTTGGGGTTGGCGCGGCACAGTCATTCTCTTTGCGATGCCGGCGATTCTGGTTGGGTTGGCGATGTCCGTCTGGCTTAAGGATCCGGTCAATAGAGATGCGCGTGAGGCCTACAAGACCTCATCATTTTGGCACGACAGCAGCCAAGTGATTCGCAACCGCAATCTGCGCTGGATTTTGGTTGCCGCTATTGTCGCTGCCGGCGGCTCCGGCCATGGCATCATTTCGAGTTTTCTGCCCCTCTACTTGAACCACAATCTGGGTATGGACGCGACGGCTGTTGGCGTCATTTTCACCCTTATGAATATCGGCAGTATTTTCGGTCCGATGCTTGGCGGCAGGCTGGCGGATCATTACCACCCGCAGCGCATCTTGTTGGGCGCGTATCTTCTCTCGGCATTAACAACGTTAGTAATCCCCGCCTTGGGCGCGAGCTATGCCGGTGTTGCTCTCGCTTCTCTTATGCTGGTGTTGACGGCGTTTGGAACCCATCCGATTTTGCAAACCCTGGTAGCACATACTACTTCCGACAGCACCCGGGATACCGGCTTTGCCTGGTTCTATACGGCGACTTTTCTGGCCGGCGCGTTTTGGTCTCCCGCCGTCGGCTTCCTGAGCGAATGGTTGGGACTCACGATCGCCTTTGTCGCGATGGCAGCCTCGTTCATTCTCGCTAGCGAATGCGTGCTGCTCGGCGGCTTTCACAAGATCGCCGTTGTCGACGGACATGCGGCCATGGCTCACACCCATCATTAGGCGCCGGAGAATGCGCGCGCCCTGATGGCGCACACTGCTAATCACAGGCAAAGCCTTCATGCCATTAATTCGTCTCTACA
>DATACQ010000213.1:0-7894 GCA_036258955.1 Binatia bacterium | reverse complement strand
GGGGCTATGCGGGGTTGGAGTTCGCCGAGGGTATTCCCGGCACTATCGGCGGCGCGTTAGTCATGAATGCCGGCGCTTACGGATCGGAGTTCGAGAGAATCGTTGCCGAAGTGGAGGCCGTGACCGCCCAAGGGAACGCGCTCAGTTTTTCACGGGCACAGATGAACTTCTCCTACCGTGATTCTCACTTGCCCCCCGGAGTGGTCGTTACTGGGGTTAAGCTTCGGCTCGCCAAAGACGAGGCAGGCCGCGTAAGCTCGAAACTTCGCGAGCTGGTCACCAGGAGAAAGAGCAGCCAACCGTCGGGCCGGCCCAATTCCGGTTCCATGTTCCGCAACCCTCCGGGAGATTTTGCGGGCCGATTGATAGAGGCGGCAGGCCTAAAAGGCGCCCGCGTCGGGCAGGCGCAAATTTCCGAGCGGCACGCGAACTTCATTGTCAATCTTGGCGGCGCGCGCGCGGATGAAGTGCGCCAGCTCATGAACTTGGCTCAAGCTCAAGTGAAGCAGCGTTTTGGAGTCGAACTGGCGTCGGAGGTCAAATATTTAGGCGACTGGCCGGAGACCCCGGAGACAAAATGACAAGCCCATGCAGTTGATCGTTTTTTCCAAAAACAACCGCAGGCGAACGGCGCATGGTTGGAAGAACTGGCTATGGCGGCTGGCAGCCTTGGTCGCCATCTGCTCCACGGCGACCGCGCTCTACCACTGGGGTAGCGAAATGCTCGTTGCGGCGCGAGCGGCACGCGCGTTTGTGCTCGAGAGCCCGTATTTTTCTGTGCGCGAGATTCAAGTGCGGGGAAGCAACCGCATACGCGGCGGCGAGTTGGTGGCGATGGCGGGGCTCAAACATGGCATGACGATTTGGAACATCGATCCCGTTGCCATCGAGAAGAAATTCTCGAAACATCCCTGGATCCGAAATGTTGTAGTGCGCCGGGAGTTTCCACGGCGCGTCTTGATCCAAGTCGAGGAGCGCGCGCCCAAAGCAATCTTGGCGATGGGCAAACTCTACTATGTCGATCACGAAGGCGTGGTGTTCACGGAGGTGGGGGACGGGGACAAGGTGGGCTTGCCGATGATTACCGGATTGCGCCCGGAGCAACTTTCAACCCGCGACCCGGCGCTGCGCGGCCGTCTTAAAGAAGCGCTGCGGCTGGGTGAGCTAATGGGCATGGATCAGCACAAGTTATCGGAGATTCACTTCAGCGCACCGGAGCGGGTCGTGCTTTATACCACCGCTTACCCCACGGCGTTGCATATGGGATGGGGAGACTGGGACGACAAAGTCGGACGAGTGAAGCGGATCTTATCGCTTTGGAAAGGACATGAGGGACGGCTCGCGTCGCTGGATGTGAGCTTCGGCGGACAGGCGGTTGCGCGTGTGAGAAATGCCCGGCAGCAGAGTCCATAATCACGAGGGCGTTACAAATACATGACCAAGAAACACACTATTGTAGCAGGACTGGATATCGGCACTTCAAAGGTCGCGGCCGTGATCGCCGAGACGTCTGGCCAGGGAGTCGAAATCATCGGTCTTGGCGCTCATCCTTCGATGGGACTGCGCAAGGGAGTGGTCATCCACATGGACCAGACCGCGGCGGCCATAAAGAAGGCGGTTGAAGAGGCGGAGCTGATGGCCGGTTGCGAGATTCACTCTGTTTTCACAAGCGTCGGCGGCAGTCACATCAAAGGATTCAACAGCCACGGCGTGGTTGCAGTGAAAAACAAGGAAGTCGGCGCGCGTGATCTCGAACGGGTCCTCGAGGCGGCCAAGGCAGTGGCGATCCCCAGTGAGCACGAGATCATTCACGTGGTGCCTCAGGAGTACATTCTCGACGAACAAGACGGCATCAAAGAACCATTGGGCATGTCCGGGGTGCGCCTGGAGGCTCGGGTTCATATCCTGACCGGCTCCTCGATGGCGGCGCAGAACGTGATCAAGTGTTGCAACCGTGCCGGACTGACTGTCGCCGGTCTGGCGCTTATGCCGTTGACAACGGCAGAGGCGGTACTCACCGAGAACGAGCGCGAACTCGGCGTCGTTCTGATCGACATGGGCGCCGGCACTATAGATATCGCGGTTTACCACGACGGTAGCGTGCGTCACACGGCTGTGTTGCCGATTGGCGGCAATCACGTGACCAACGACATCGCCTGCGGCTTACGCACCTCGTTCGCTGACGCGGAACGCATCAAGCAACGCTACGGGCTGGCGCGCGCTTCGTTGGCGCGGTCTGAGGAGCGTATCGAAGTACCGAGCGCAGCCGGCAAATCGCCAGGCTGCATTTCCAGGCAGATTCTTTGCGACATCATCGAACCGCGATTGGACGAAGTCTTTCAGCTGGTGCGGGAAGAGATAGGCAAGTGCGGTTATGCTGCATCGCTCGCGGCCGGCGCCGTGGTGACGGGCGGAGCCATGTTGCTCAAGGGAGCTGTCCAGATGGCGGAGCAGGTACTGGAAATGCCCGTGCGCCTCGGCGTGCCGACGCATACCCGCGGCCTTATGGACGTCGTTACGAGCCCCGTCTACGCCACCGGAGCCGGTCTAGTCTTGCACGGAATCAAGTCTCAGGAGCGCAGTTTGTTTGGTATGCGCGATGAAGGTTTCATGGCGAAATTTCGCTACCGCATGTCTTATTGGCTGGATGAATTTTTTTAGGTCGAGCAATAAAGTCTTCAACCTTTTCTTGTAGGAGGAACGTTTATGATTGAAATCGTCGAGCAGACGGGTTTGAGCGCGCGCATCAAAGTTATCGGCGTGGGCGGCGGCGGCGGCAACGCTGTTAACACCATGATCCGATCCAAGCTCAGCGGAGTTGATTTCGTTGTCGCCAATACGGATGCGCAGTCGCTCCAACGCAGTCAGGCCTTGATCAAACTACAATTGGGCGAAGCGGTGACCAAAGGTTTGGGCGCCGGCGCAAACCCCGAGGTGGGACGGCGCGCGGCTCTGGAGAACCAGGAGCAACTCAAGGAACATCTGGCTGGTTCGGACATGGTCTTTATCACTGCCGGTATGGGTGGCGGAACCGGCACCGGAGGAGCGCCGGTCATTGCGCGCCTGGCGCGGGAAGCCGGCGCGCTCACCGTCGGCGTCGTGACCAAGCCTTTCGTATTCGAGGGCAAGCGGCGGCTGCGCCAGGCCGAAGAGGGCATTGACGAGTTGAAGCAAAGCGTCGATACGTTGATAGTCATTCCCAATCAGCGGCTGTTGAGTATCGCTGCCAAGACTACCACGATGCTTGAAGCCTTCAACAAGGCTGACGACGTGCTTTTGCAAGCGGTGCGCGGCATCTCGGACCTGATCATCACCCCCGGATTAATTAACTTGGATTTTGCCGACGTGCGCACGGTCATGGCGGAGATGGGTTTGGCGCTGATGGGTTCTGCCACCGCCAGTGGAGAAAATCGCGCGGTGGAAGCCGCGCAAAAGGCGATTTCCAGCCCGTTGCTCGAAGATATCTCTATTCAGGGCGCCCGAGGTGTGCTTATCAATGTCACAGGCGGGGCGGATCTCGGCGTGCACGAAATCAATGAGGCCGCTTCTATGATCCAGGAAGAAGCCGACGACGACGCCAACATTATTTTCGGCGCGGTCATCGACGAGAATCTCAACGACGAGATCCGCATAACGGTGATCGCCACAGGTTTCGTCGATAACAAAGAGGAACAAAGGCCACTGGTGGTAAACCTGGCGCCCATTGCGCCGCCGCCGCCCCAGAAAAACAAAAAGGTTGTTCACCTCGGCACCATTGTGGATGATCTCGAGGCACCGACTTGGCAGCGCAGAAAGCAAGGAACGGATGAGACCGAAAAGGTCACCCTCAATAACGCAACGTTTCAAATGAACAAGAACGAAGGCGAGGAGGACGCCTATGACGTTCCGACATTCTTAAGAAGGCAGATCGATTAACGTGCAAGCTAGCAGGGAGCAAAGCGCACAGCGCTTACCGCGTTGCGCTTAGCGATTTTTGTAGCGCATACGCGTGCCGTGTTGAACTGATAGGGTGATTTCTTGAGCGCTTAGTTCCGACGGGAAATAGGCGCCTGAGATTTTGGCGTGATTTAGGCTGGCGCCTTCGAGCAACGACTTCGTAAAATCCACGCCGCGGAGGTTGGTGTTGCGAAAATAGCAGTGGCTGAAGTCGAGTCCGGTAGCGTCCATACCGCGCAGATCAAGACTGCGCAAATCACAGTGAGTGAGATCGCAACTCGCTCCGGCCGCCTTACGGCGGTTAAATTCCGCGATGTCGCCGTCGCGCAGCAGCTGATACATCGGGTCGGGATAACTCAGGGGCCTGAGAGTCGTGTTCAAGGTTGCCGGGTTCTGCATGGATGCCTCGCACGTATAACCCAGCTATCGACCTTTAGAGGGTGGATCTTAAACGCTGCTCGGCCCGGAACTCTTCAAGCGCTAATTGAATCAGCCGGTCAATCAGACGCGGATACGAAAGACCGCTGGCGGCCCACATCTTGGGATACATGCTGATGGCGGTGAAGCCCGGGATCGTGTTGATCTCGTTTACGAAAACCTCATTTTGGCCGCGTAGGAAAAAGTCCACTCGCGCCATGCCCGAGCAGCAGAGAACTTTGAAGGCTTGTAGCGAGAGTTCTTGGATACGCCGCCTCACTGCAGCCGGGAGCTCAGCCGGAATCAGCAAGCGCGCGCCCTGATCATCTACGTATTTGGCGTCGTAGGAATAAAAAGCGTGACCGGTGATGATCTCGCCCGGCAGCGAAGCTCTAGGGTCTTTGTTGCCCAGCACAGCGCATTCGATTTCCCGGCCGCTGATATTCTGCTCGATCAAAATTTTGTTGTCGTAACGAAATGCTTCTTTGACGGCGCGAAGGAATTCGCTCGGGCGCGCGGCTTTGTTGATGCCCACCGAGGAACCCAGGTTCGCGGGCTTGACAAAGACGGGCAGGCCCAGCTCGCGCTGCACCCGCCGGAAGCTTATATTCTTCTTGGTTACGTTGTCGAAGACAAGAAATTTGGCAATGGGCATGCGCGCGTCGCGCAACAGCCGCTTCATGACGTCTTTGTCCATGCCGACGGCCGAGCCCAGCACGCCCGCGCCTACGAACGGAACGTTCGCGAGCTTTAGCAGGCCTTGCACCGTTCCGTCTTCACCGAAGGGACCGTGGAGCACGGGAAACACCACGTCAATGGTGCCGATCGCCGCGCCGGATGAGGAGCGCACCATCGGAGTGTCGCTTGCGCCCGGCAACACGGCGCCGATATTTTTAACATCATGAAGCTCGACCTTAGTTTGGCTTCGATCTCGTAATAACCGCGCCCCCTCGTCAAAAAACCAACGCCCCTGTTTGTCGATGCCGATGGAGACAATTTCGTATTTTTTTTTGTCCATCGCCTCGACGATGTTTCTAGCCGAAATGAGCGAAATTTCATGTTCGGCGGATCTGCCGCCGAACAGAATCGCCACACGCAATTTCTTTTTCATCGGGCTAAGCGGTAAGAACTTCGAGAATCGAGGGGTGAAAATCGGGGATAGACAATCGATAGTCGCTCATTTCTCTTATGTTGAAACTGTTCTCCAATGTCATTCGGAGGCGCAGTCGAGGAATCTCGCCGTCGTTTGTACGAGTTTAAAGACGAGACGCTTCCTTACCGACAGACTGTGTGAAAATCGGTAGGAGCCCTTCGACCCCGCTCAGGGCAAAGGGGAAACGGAGCGAATTTGCTGACCCGCGTTCCGTTCGTGGTGAGCCAGCCTGTCCTGAGCACAGTCGAAGGAAACCATGAACGGACTTTTCACACACTCTACCGCTCAGCATGGCATCCTATTCTATGCACAATTGCGGCACGTCTCAGCCCCTGAAAGCCACTGAGTGTGAGAATACACCGCTCACAACTTTTTGCCTGTGGCGGCAGGAGCTTGTTGCTCGATGACTTTGGTGACCTTGCCCGGATAGATTTCCTTTTCAAAGCGCAGCACAAAGTATTTTGACTTTACCGGATCGCCTTTGCTGTCGAAGGCAATCGGGCCCGTTACGCCGTTGAAGTTTTTGATTTTCCTGACGGCAGCCGCGACATCCCCGCGGCTCGGCTTCTTGCCACCGTTGGTTTGGAGGGTTTGTTCCACCGCTTTGATGCCTACCAGAGCCGCGTCATAGCCGTAAAGAGCGAAAGATTCGATTTCTTTGCCGAAGCGCTGTTTATATCTTTTCGCGAAGCTGGCGGATTCGGGATAGACTTCGGGCGGACCGGCAACGGTAGTGTAGTAGCTGCCGATGACTTGCGGGCCGGCAATCTTCACCATCTCGGAAGAATCCAGCCCGTCGGGCCCCATGAATGCTGCCTTGACGCCCTTCTCGCGCATTTGTTTCAGCAGCAATCCGCCCTGATGATAGATGCCGCCGAAATAAACTAGATCCGGGTTCTTCGCCTTCATTGGAATAATCATGGGAGCGAAGTTAGCCCGTTCCTCAGTGCCCTCATAGCCGACTACTTTGAGGCCGAGCTTTCGTGCCTCGCTACGAAAATTATCCGCCACCCCTTGGCCGTAAAGCGTCTTGTCATGGATGATATAGACCGACTTGAGTTTGAGGTCCTGAGCTGCGAAGCGCGCGCCTACCGGTCCCTGAACATCGTCCCGGCCGCATACGCGGTTAACGTTGGGGTAGCCGCGGTCCGTGATCTCGGTGGCTGTATTGGCAGGCGAGATCATCGCCAACATGGCATCCTTGTATACCTCGGAAGCAGGTAGCGCGACACCGGAATTAAAGTGTCCCACCATCAGCAGCACGTCAGGATCGGCAACAAGGTTGCGCGCGTTGGCAACACCTACCTCCGGCTTGGCTTGATCGTCATAGGGCACCAACACCAAATCGAAGCCCAGAGCCTTGAAGGCCTTGGCTGATTCCTCCACCGCAAGCTGCGCGCCGAGCTTAATGTGCTCGCCGAGGGCGGCCTGCTCGCCCGAAAGCGGCGACTGTACGGCAACCTTGATGGTGCCCTTTTGAGCCCAAACCGCCGTCGGCAGCTGGCACAAAAAGGCGACGAGAACGAAAAGGATCGTCTTGGTCACGGCAAGCATCCCTCCTTAACGTTTTGATTTTTACGCTATGCCGGTATCCCAGTCAATCAAATTAGATTTTGCATTTAACCCGGATTCCGCAGTTGAACCTAGCTACCGCGAGAGCGAGGGGCGAGCCTGAAGTAGCGAAGACACTCAAGCATGCCGTTTCGAAGTCATTTTCGCCCTTATCGCTGTCGATGGTTTATAGAGTTTTTGGCAGGGCACAAGCACCGCTGATCGACGTCCGGTCAGAGGCAGAAGCTATTGGCTTCGCTACGAAAGGTTTGCTCCTCGCCTCCGCATCAGGGCCAATTGCCGAATCCAAGTTCAAGGACATGCGAGTTGCCCCGACTGCAGCGAATTGATCGCGCCATGTTTTGCGGTACTATGAGCTATGCATCGCGGCGGCAGCGGCGAATCCGATCAGCGAAAACTTTATTCGTGAGGAGCCCAGTGGAGAGCCATCGTTCACTATGGTCGAGGCGTGACTTTCTGGGGGCGGCAATGACCCTCCCGGCAACTCTGTTGCTTGAGAACGCGACGCACACAGTCGCGCGGACACAAACCGTAGCGGCTACGCCTGCGTGCGATGATAAGGATGAGCCGACACCGCGGCAAACCGCAGGTCCTTTTTTCAAACCGCGATCGCCCCAACGCACGTCCCTACTTGAACCGGGCACTAAAGGCACAAAGATCCTCCTTCAGGGACACGTCAGGTCGACGGGCTGTCAGCCTATTGCCGGCGCGCTCCTGGATTTGTGGCATGCCGATGCGGCGGGCGCGTACGACAATGCTGGTTACAAGTTCCGCGGCCATCAGTTTGCCGACCATTCCGGTCGATACGCGTTTGAA